>DATDOR010000116.1:0-9219 GCA_035293165.1 Anaerolineales bacterium
ACATATGCAAGGAGGGATTTCGATATAAGTCTAATCGAACTTTCCTGCCAGGTCGATGAATTCCGGTAGTAAATTTAAACGGCTCTTCCGTTTTTAGTGGGAAATTCTCACACCCCGTTAATTATGGTAGACCCATTTAAACTTTTCTGGTAACTGCACAGGCTAAGAGAGAAAGTTTCCCCTTGCCGGCTGAGTAGTTACCTTTTCTGTTTCAGTTCCAGCCGTGAAAGAATTAAGGTTCTTTGGGAATCAGCGGGGAGGTCCCCAGATTTTGGGGTGTGAGTGGGGTGTACACCCCACTCACACCCCAAAATCTGGCATTAACCACGGCAAATCCCAAAGAGCCAGAATTAAAGTAAAATGAGGACGTCTGCCAGAAAATTAGGTGATAGAACAATTTCCCTAGTGAACGAGACGTATCCGCTGCTTGCCGAATGGCGAAAAAATAGGAGAAAGTTATGTCTGATATAAATGCTCTCACTTCCCGAACCCGAACGCTAGTGGATGTCGCCATGGGCCGCACCCCCGCCGACCTCGTCATCCGCCACGGGCGCTGGGTCTGTGTCCAATCCGGCGAAATCATCCCTCACACTGACATTGCCATCAAAGGCGAGCGAATTGCCTACGTCGGTCCCGACGCCACGCACACCATCGGTTCCAACACTGAAGTCGTAGAGGCTAACAACCAATACCTGGTCCCCGGTCTGCTCGACGCCCACATGCACGTCGAATCCGGGCAAGTTACCGTCACCGAATTTGTCCGGGCCGTCGCCGCGCACGGCACCACCGGCATGTTTATAGATCCGCACGAGATCGCTAATGTCTTTGGCCTGCGCGGCGTCCAGGTCATGGTGGATGAAGCCGCCGTTCAACCCATCCATGTCTGGGTACAGATGCCCTCTTGCGTCCCCTCCGCCCCCGGCCTGGAAACCCCTGGCGCGTCCATCGGTCCAGAAGAAGTCGCCGAAGCGATGGCGTGGCCAGGCATCATCGGTCTCGGAGAAATGATGAACTTCCCCGGTGTTTTCATGTCGGATGAAAAAATGCACGCGGAAATGGCGACCACCCGCGTCGCGGGCAAAGTCATTGGCGGGCATTATGCCTCGCCCGATCTGGGGATTCCTTTCCGGGGTTACGCGGGGGGCGGCCCCGAAGACGATCATGAAGGCACCCGCGCGGACGACGCTGTAGCCCGCGTCCGCCAGGGCATGAAAGTGATGCTCCGGCTCGGTTCTGCCTGGCACGATGTGGCTGAACAAGTCAAAGCCATCACCGAACTCGGCCTCGACCCCCGGCACTTCATCCTTTGCACCGACGACTCCCACGCGGGCACACTGGTTCACGATGGACACATGGACCGCGTCGTCCGGCATGCCATCGCCCAGGGTCTCAAGCCCATCATCGCCATCCAGATGGCGACCCTCAACGCAGCCGAACACTTCGGTGTCGCCCGAGACATGGGCCAGATCGCCCCCGGACGCTACGCCGATATCCTCCTCATGCCCAACCTTCCCGAGATGCGTGTAGCCAGTGTTTTTGCGAAAGGGAAACCGATTGCTCAAGACGGAAAATTATTGATAGATTTGCCGACTTACCTCTATCCCAGCTGGGCTACCAACTCCGTCCACCTCGGTAAATCCTTCCAATCTGAAGACTTCGCCCTTCGCACTCCGCACCCCGCACCTCTGACCGCCAACGTGATCGGCGTCATCGAGAACCAGGCTCCCACCCGTCACTTGAAAATTGAAATCATCCCTGAAAATGGCGAAGTGAAAGTGGACATCCCCCGCGACCTCGCCAAGATTGCGCTCGTAGAACGACATCGCGACACGGGCGGGGTGCAGATCGGCCTCGTGCAGGGATTCGGATTCACCACGCAGTGCGCCATCGCCACCACCGTCGCCCACGACAGCCACCACATGATCGTCGTCGGGACGGATGAGCGGGATATGGCGCTTGCCGTGAACAAACTGGGCGAAGTCAATGGTGGGCAAGTTGTCGTCAAAGACGGCGAGGTGATCGGCCTGATCGAACTCCCCATCGCCGGGCTGATGTCTAGCGAACGTGCAGAAATTGTTGCCCAAAAAGCGGATACGGTTTTGCGCGGTTTTGAAGTCTGCGGGTGTACACTTAACAACCCCAACATGCAGCTCTCGCTTCTGGCGCTCACCGTCATCCCCGAACTGCGGATTTCCGATTTGGGGCTGGTGGACGTGACGAAATTCGATTTTGTGCCGGTTTTGGAGTGACTCGCCGGTTAAATTGGAGTAAAATTCACGCCGGTGTTTAGCCTAGTAGTGAAGTTTAAGCCTGAAAATAATTTTTTAGTTCTACCGGAAATAACGGGGTGGGACCTTTTCCGCTAATAACTGAAGAGCCTATATCTTATATCTGGAGGTTTTTCCATGCGTAGCTTTTTAGGACGCGACATCCTTTCTTTAAAGGACTTTGAGCGCAATGAGTTCTTCCGAGTTTTCGAGATCGCCGAAAGACTGGAACCCATTGCCCGCAACCGTCGCAACGCCGACCTGCTCAAAGAGAAGACGTTGGTGACGGCGTTTTATCAACCTTCTACCCGTACCCGGCTGGCCCACGAGGC
This sequence comes from Anaerolineales bacterium, assembly GCA_035293165.1. Classification (GTDB taxonomy): domain Bacteria; phylum Chloroflexota; class Anaerolineae; order Anaerolineales; family JABWBV01; genus JABWBV01. The sequence continues at coordinate 2,600 of DATDOR010000116.1, forward strand.
TGCAATGATCCGGCTAGGCGGGCAGGTGACAGGCTTCTCCGACGCGAAGATGACCCGCGCAGGCGATTTCTACCAGGAGTCGATCAAAGACACAGTTAAGATGCTGGAATTCTACGGTGACGTGATCGTAATGCGCCACTTCCAACAAGGCACACCGCATGAGGCTGCCAAATGGGCCAGCATTCCGATCATTAACGGCGGCGATGGCTGGGGTGAGCATCCCACTCAAATTTTGACCGACTTCTACACCGTGTTCCGTGAGAAGGGCCGCCTTGACGGGCTGAAATGGCTGGCGGTCGGCGATATGCGGATGCGGACGATGCACTCCCTGGCTTACGGACTGACCCAGTTCGACTGTCCCATCACCTTCGTCTCCCCACCGGATATGTCTCTCACCGAGGAGTTCAAGGCGGATATCGCGCAGTACAGCCTGGACTACAAAGAGGCCGATCACGTCAAGGAAGCCATCGCGGACGCGGATGTGATCCTGGTCGAGCCGGTGGTGCAGCCGGACTACACCAAATCTCGTGACGAACGCGAGGGCGACGTTGGCCTGACCCCGGCCAATTACAAGATCACCCGCGAATTGCTTGAAACCAAAGCCAAATCGGATACCATCTTGCTCCACTCCCTCCCGCGCATGGACGAAATCCCAACCGACGTAGACATTACTCGCTGGTCCCGCTACTGGCAAGAAGCCTTCAACGGCGTGGTGATGCGTATGGCGCTGCTGGCGCTTGTATTGGGTGCGATGGAGTAAGGGGGCGCTAAAACCTAACGATGGATAACTGATGACCAAGCCGGGTAACCTTGTGGTTCGACTGGGAGGCTGCCCGGCTTTCCTGTAATCAATACGACAAATGAAAATGGGATTTGTCTGATGACCGGACGCTGACCCGTAAACAGATTGTCCAGACCATCGAAAAATGGGAGAACACCGACCGCCAGGGACATTTCGCCGTCGTTCTGGGGGAGACGGTTGGGTATATCGGATGCTACGGTTTTCGACCCCTGCATAGCGCAGTTATGGGAATTGCCGCCGCGAGGAAGTATTGAGGGAAAGGACTTGCATTCGATGCTCAGGAAGTACTGCTCAAATTCTTGTTTGATGAGTTGGGTTTACGCGTGGTAGAGTATTATGCTCATCACCGGGAATTAGTAGATCATCCGTCCGTTTGACAGAACAAAATTAGAATCATAGTGTTAGAATTGATACCATCCGGGTGCAAAGGGAACAGCATTTTCTCTTTGCGCTTTTGTGCCTTTTCAAAGGAGAATTTTATGCAAACCAATCTTCGCGGCCGAGACTTCATCGGCGACCTGGACTTCTCGAAGGAAGAAGTCGAAACCATTCTTGACGTGGCGTGGGACCTCAAGCGTAAACGCGCGCTGGACGAGCCTCACGCTTACCTGCGTGACAAAGTGTTGGCAATGCTCTTTTTCTTCTCCAGCACCCGCACCCGTGGCTCGTTCGAAGCAGGTATGGCCCAACTCGGCGGGCACGCGGCCTTCATCGAAAGCCGCACCACCCAAATCTCCCACGGCGACACTGAGCGGGAGATGGGTGAAATATTCGGACGCTACTTCGACGGCATCGCCATCCGGCACGTGGACTGGGGCATCGGGAATCGCTACCTCAACCTGGTCGCCGAAGCCTCCCGTGTTCCAGTTCTCAACATGCAGTGCGAAATCTACCACCCCCACCAATGCCTGGCGGACTTGATGACGATCATGGAGAAAAAAGGCCGCGATTTGCGCGGCAAAAAGATGGTCGTCTCTTGGGCTTACGCCTCCTCCTACCTCAAACCCATCTCGGTGCCGCAATCGCTGATCCTCCAAATGCCCCGTTTCGGACTGGACTTGGTTCTCGCACACCCGCCCGAATTCCAACTCATGCCCAATATTATGGATCAGGCCCAGGAAATGGCCCGCAAGCATAAGACCGGCTTTGAGGTCGTCCATGACATGAAAGAGGCTGCTAAAGATGCGGATATTATCTACGCCAAATCCTGGGGGCCGCTGCTGACCACCCAGAACCCGGACGAAGGGAAAAGGATACAGGACAAATACAAGGACTGGATCGCAGATGACACGCTGATAGCGCAGGGGAAGGACGACGTCATCTACATGCATCCCCTCCCTGCTGACCGCGAAATCGAGGTATCCAACTCCGTTATTGACGGCCTCCACTCCGTCGTCTTCGATGAAGCCGAAAACCGCCTGCACGCGCAGAAGGCAGTGATGGCTTTGACGATGCAGTAAATGTAATGCATGAAATGGATTGCATGTAAATATATCCGCATGGCGTTTCAACTTTTAGCACTTTAGGAGTACAACATGATTTCAGGTAAAACCGCTCTTGTTGCCGTTGGCGGCAATTCATTGATTGCCGATCCAAAGAAAAAGACTGTGGATGACCAGTATGAGGCCGCGCAGGCTTCGATGCACCATATCGCCGACATGATTGAGGCGGGGTGGAATGTCGTGATCTCACATGGGAATGGGCCGCAGGTTGGGTTTATCCTGCGCCGGAGTGAACTGGCCTTGCACGAATTACATCCGGTTTGGATGGATTATGCCGTTGCCGATACCCAAGGCGCGATTGGCTATATGTTCCAAAGGGCGTTACGGAACGAGTTTGTACGGCGAGAACTAAACAAACAAGCTGTTACCGTTGTCACGCAGGTGCTCGTGGATACAAACGACCCCGCGTTCGCGAATCCCACAAAACCGATTGGCTCATTTATGGACGAGGAAACTGCGCGCGAACGGGCGAGTCAGTTCGGCTGGGTGGTCGTGGAAGATGCCGGGCGGGGTTGGCGGCGCGTGGTCCCATCACCCGCCCCCCGCGAAATTCTTGAAAAAAGCGCTATCCTCGCACTGATCCGAGATGGGTATGTGGTAATCGCCTGTGGGGGAGGCGGTATTCCGGTGTTTGTCAAATCAGATGGTAATTTGCGCGGGGTGGAGGCGGTCATTGATAAGGATTACGCCTCATCCTTGCTGGCCCAATCTTTGGATGTGGATTTATTCCTGATTGCGACAGCAGTGGATCAAGTTGCGATCAATTTCAAGAAGCCGGATCAACGATGGATTGATCAAATGACGGTTGCGGAAGCTGAACAATACATCATCGAAGGGCATTTTGCGAAAGGCAGTATGGAACCAAAGGTTGATTCCATCATCCAATATCTGAAGCATGGGGGGAAGATGGGGCTTATCACATCCCCGTGGAACATTGCAAAAGCTTTGAAAGGGGAGACAGGTACAAGGATCGTGCCATGAGTCTGAACTTTGTCCTGTAATTGTCGGGTAAAATGTCCATATGCCAAATTTTCTTTATCCGGTAAGATTAGAAAGACTTTTTTCTTGATCGGAAAGGAGGTTCCTGGAAACCAAATCCCCAACCACCTTATTTTTCCCGTTTTTTGTTCCTACTTTTCAGTATTTGAGGAGAATGTAAGATGAAAAAATATACATTTTGGCTCGTTTTAATGTTAATCTTCGCCGTTGTCCTGACTGCTTGTGGTGGACAAACCGGTTCTGGCGGTGACTGCCGCGCGGAGACTGAATCTACTACAGAAGGCAGCTACCAGATTCCTGCTGCCATTGAAGGTTGTTTCAATATTGCATATGTTTACGTTGGCCCGCATGATGATGGAGGCTGGACGCAGGCGCACGATGTTGGGCGCATGTATGTCGAAGAGAACCTGGATGATGTCCACACCGCCTACGTTGAAATCGTTGCTGAAGGTGCAGATGCGGAACAGGTAACTCGCTCCCTGGCCCGCAAAGGTTTTGATGTAATCTTCACCACCTCATTCGGCTATATGGATGCCACTGAGACTGTCGCCAGTGAATTTCCTGATATTGATTTCATTCACATCAGCGGGTTTAAATCGAATGGTGATAACTTTGGGAACTTGTTTGGTGCGATGGAAGATATGAAATACCTGGCCGGGATGCTGGCTGGTTCCCGCGCGAAAACTGATGGCAACCCCCGTCTGGGCTATATCGCCACCTTCCCCATTCCCGAAGAACTCCGGCTGGGGAACGCGTTTTCCCTTGGGGTACAGCGTACCTGCCCGGAATGTACGATAGATGTCCGTTGGATTTTCACCTGGCATGATCCCATTCTCGAAAAAGAAGGGGCCGCATCCCTGTTTGACAGTGGGGTGCAAGTGGTGATGACCGGTGCGGACACCCCCGCCCCCGCCGAAGCCGCTCCCGCAGGGAAATGGGGCATCACCTACGATTACAGCGAGAACTGTAAACTGGACGCCTGCCTGACCTCCATGTACTGGAACTGGGGGCCGGTGTACGCCGACATCGTTGAACGCTCCCGCAATGGCACATACGTTGGCGGTTCTGAATACTTCGATGCCGACAGCGGCGCGCTTGGCCTGTATGGTTTCATGGAAGGCCAGACCCTCCAACCCGGCGTCGCTGGCCTGCCCGCAGAAGACCTGCAACTCATCCGTGATACGCTGGCGAAGATGCTGGCCGGGGAGTTCACCCGCTTCGACGTGTTCAAAGGCCCAATCACCGACAATCAGGGCAATCAAGTCCTGGCCGATGGCGTGAGCCTCGAACAGCTTGACCTGGATGGTTTCTCCCAATTTGGTAGCCCATGCAAAACCTGCATGTACTGGTGGAACGAAAACATCACGGCGGAATTGCCTGAACTTGAATAAAGCGTAATTTCACAAAACTAGAGACGACCCGCGAGGGTCGTCTCTAGCTATATTTCGTATTGCGTATTTCGTAAGCAGCCTCAACTCTACGGATTACTCAAAACGGAACACGTAATAAACTCCCCATGTCTGACTCCCTTTCCACTGTCTCTGCAGTTGAAATGCAAAACATTGTCGTCCGCTTTCCGGGCGTATTGGCGAATGACCATGTCAACCTGACTCTTCAGCAAGGTGAAATCCATGCCTTGTTGGGTGAGAATGGGGCCGGGAAAAGCACCTTGATGAATGTCCTCTCCGGTTTATATCGGCCAACATCCGGGATAGTCAAGGTTTACGGGGAAACTGTCCAGTTCCATTCCCCGAGGGACGCCATTGCCGCAGGGATCGGTATGGTACACCAGCACTTCATGCTCGTCCCCACCCAAACCGTGACCGAAAATATCCTGCTGGGTCTGGATGAACCCAAATTCGTCATGCATCTTGCAAAGTATGACCAGAGGGTTCAGAAACTCCAGGCGCAATTCGGGCTGCGGGTTGATCCCGTTGCAAAAATCTGGCAATTATCAGTTGGTGAACAACAGCGTGTAGAAATTCTCAAGACTCTTTATCGTGGGGCGAAAATATTAATTTTAGATGAACCAACTGCCGTCCTCGCCCCGCAGGAAATTGACGAACTCATGCAAACGATGCGTGCAATGGTCGCGCAAGGTAAATCCATCATTTTTATCAGCCATAAATTACACGAAGTGACCAAAGTTGCCGACCGGGTAACGGTGCTCCGCAAAGGGGTAGCAACTGCTGAAGGTGTCCCCATCGCAGGGATGACGAAACGTGATCTGGCGCAGTTGATGGTTGGCCGGCAGGTTGTCTTTACGGTTGAAAAACCTCCTGCCCAGGCGGGGGAGCAGTTACTGGAAATCCGAGGCGTGTCTGCCGAAAACGACAAGGGGGTTCTCGCCCTGAAAAATCTCTCACTCGAAGTGCGGGCAGGAGAAATTCTGGGGGTTGCAGGAGTCGCCGGGAATGGGCAGTCCGAGCTGGCACAGGTCATTACCGGGCTTCGTCCCTGCCGGGGGAGCATCAAAATCAATGGGGAAGAGGTTGCCAACCAACCGCCCATCAAAGCCATCCGAACCGGAGTTGCACACATTCCCGAAGACCGTACTGGGGTAGGTAGTGCACCGAACATGTCCATCACCGAAAACACGATTATGAAAAACTACCGCTCCGAACCGATTGCGAGGGGTTGGAGCATTAACTTCACCAGTGCCCGCGATTACGCCCGTAGGCTGAAGGAAAAGTATGCCATCCTTGCACCTGGTGTCCGCACCCTGGCCCGAAAACTATCCGGTGGCAATCTTCAAAAAGTGATCCTCGCGCGGGAAATTTCTACCCAACCCCGCTTGATGGTCGCTGTGCAACCTACACGTGGGCTGGATGTAGGTGCAATTGAGTCCATTCAAAACCTGCTGCTCGAACAACGGGCAGCGGGGACTGCGATATTGCTGATTTCCGAAGAACTGGAAGAACTGCTCTCGCTCAGTGATCGGATTGCAGTCATTTATGAGGGCGAGATTATGGGCATTGTAGATGCAGAAAATGCAGTTATTGATGAAATTGGTTTGATGATGACTGGCTCGAAAGTGAGTGAGCGAGTGGGAGGATCATTGAGTTGATCTACTAATTTCACGATAAAGCACGAAAAAAAATAGTATTTTTGGTAACCGTTCAGTTCCCCCACCTGAAGGGGGTAAGAACCCGAAAAAATGGTGTCCGCAGGGGGTGTACACCCCCTGCGGACACCATTTTTTCGGATAATCCCCTCACCAAGTGAACGGTTACCAAAATTGTACAAAATATACACCACGACAAAAGGTATAATCAAAAAAACCAACCGCTTAAATCTATGCACAAACTTATCATTCT
>DATDOR010000117.1:0-8560 GCA_035293165.1 Anaerolineales bacterium
AGAATGAGTTGTATGACCAACAGGGGAATGAGTAGGGGGAGATATTCTCGGAGTTGTTCCATGTGTTTGACCTTGTTCAAGGAAAATTTCAAAAGGATTATAGATTGATTCACCCCCCGGTCAAGAATCGGTTTCCTCGCCGTCACCAGCACAAGCGAACCACTCTGGCCCGATTATCTGAACTATTTGCGTGGCGTGCTGCGCTTCGACTTCGGCCAGATGCCCAACAGCGAAGAAACCATTCCCCAGCGGCGGAGACGGGCTTTGCCGGGTATTTTGACACCTGGCCGGAAACGGAGATGGAGGTGGTGGTGTTCAGTTCGCCAATTGCGCCGGGTGCGTATTACACCTATCCATCCCTCGATAGGTCGCAGCCCGGAAGGTTCTTTGTCAATGTCAGTGGGGGACAGTACGCGTTTAGTATGCCGACATTGGCCGGTTGCAGGCAGAATTATTCCGTGCCGCCCGGTTAGTAGTGGATACCGGTTTGCATGCCTATGGCTGGACACGAGAGAAGGGGATTCAGTATTTGGTGGATGTGGTCGGCTGGCAAGAACAGGCCGCGACCGCGGAGGTGGATCGCTATCTGGCCTGGCAAGGGCAAGCGACGGCGTATAAGGTGGGCATGTTGAAGATTTTGGAACTACGACAGAAGGCGATGGACGCGTTGGGAGATGCGTTTGACATTGTGGAATTCCACAATCTTGTAATCGGGAATGGAGCGATGCCGTTGGAGGTATTGGAGATTGTGGTGGATCAGTGGATTGGAAGGAAATCGGGAAACTAGATTCTCAAAAGAAACGCACGTTGGAAAATTCCAACGTGCGTTTCTTGTTTCAGCGGAGAGGGAGGGATTCGAACCCTCGGTAGCCCGAAGACTACAACGGTTTTCGAGACCGCCCCGATCAACCACTCCGGCACCTCTCCATGTGCGAAACCGAATGTAACTACTCAGTTAGAGTAAGAAGTAGCCCAGGCACTAGCCCGAGCATTTATAACGGGATTATAGCATGATCCAAACAGACATGGGCAGCAGACATCCGAAGTTTGCATCTTCGACTGCTCAAGCACTTTCCAGGTCAAACTTCGGAAGTCTTGTCGTTTACCGGTTGCCATTCCCCAACATTTTATGAATATGCAGTGTCAATTGCAATGCCAGGCGGGTTTCGGGGTTGTCCAGATCCAGCCCGGTGATCTCACTGATTCGTTCCAACCGGTAGATGAGGGTATTCCGGTGGATATAGAGGGTGTGGGCAGTCTTTTTGAGGTTGCCATTGCGCTCGAAGTACACTTCTAGCGTGCGGATCAGTTCTTTGCCATTGTCGTGAGCCAGCAGCGGGCCGAGAATCTCATCCTGGAAAGCTTTCAATTCCGGGCTGTCATCAATTTGCAACAGTAGCCGATACACGGACAAATCCGGGAAAAACAATGGGTGTGTTTCGACCAGACGTTTTGCCATTTCCAGCGCCTGCCCGGCCTGCCGGAAGGAATTCAGCCAGTCCTCTAAGGATTGAGCCGGGACGCCAATCCCACAGCGCGGACGGGCATCAGTGTAGTTCAACGCGCCCCGGTCGAGTACGCTGCGCCCCAGGCTGATTGCTTCCTCCGGGCGTGTTTGTTCTGGTAACACCTCGCAAAAGCAAATGATTTCGTTCTCCAAAACGTTGACAATGGCCGTGACTCCTTGCCGGGCGATTTCTCCGTTGACGAGGGTTTCCAGGCGGCGAATGGAGGGATGTTCGAGAGAATCCCAGCAGAAGCGCAAGCACATATGCGCCTGGTTCAAATCGAGGCCGATTCGTTCCGTCCATAGGCGGGCATCGCGCGGGGAGAGATCGCCACGCACGAGGGCCTTGAGCAAATCCCCGCGTAAGCGTTTTTCGACTTCGCGCACGGCTTTGGAGCGGGACATTTCCACCGCACAAGCTACTGCGCCTTGTTCAACCACGACCCGGCTGAGGGCGGTCATCTCCCCGGTTTTGTCCACAATCGAGAGATACCCGCGTGCCATACCACCTACATTGATCGAGATAACTAGCCGCGCCAGTCCATTGGACAAAACTTGATGTTTCAGTTCGTTTTGCTTCCCGGCCACTTTGCGGTCACGCAAGACTTCGGGTAAACTTTCTGGAACCGTTATATGTCTTAGAACAGACTCCCAAATAGAGGATAAGCGCATGGGCATATGGGCAGCCAACACTTCCAGACGTTTGTCTTGCACGACAATACCTTGCGTAGAGATTTCGCCCATCGCAGCCACAAGTCCTCCTAACCCGGCGCCTTCTGCAGAGAGTTGAGTTAACCGGGCTTGAATTTCGTTGCCTTTTTCTATCAAATAGGCTCCCCGGTTAACCAGCGTTGTGACGAGATCGCGATAGACTTCCTGAATGTCTTCAACCCCGGACAGGCAAGCGACCGGGATCGGGGAATCCTGAAACGTGTCCGGGGCGGGTGGGGTACCGATTGCGAGCACAGCTGCGACCTCGCGCGCGGAGGCGGCATGCACCCCGTCCGGCGTCAGGTCTGCTCCCGGTACAAGCCAGGCTTCCCCAGGGCGGGCGGTTTCCAGATCGAGGGTAATCCATTCGATCAGCAAGTTTGCGGCTTGTGCTTCATCCACCGCCAGGAAAGAAAATCGGCCGGGAATGGTCAATTGAAGCACAGTCAGCAAGGAGGAGGCTGGGACGGACATGGGGCGTATCGTATCACAATGTGCTAGAATCGGGGTGTGTGGTGTGCATTTCACACCACCTACTTTGTATTCTGTTTTTGGAGGTTTCTCTTGAATTTTCTTCTCGCTTTGCACAATCTCACTCGTTGGGTCGTTGTTGTTTTGATCGTCGTAGCGCTTGTACGCGCATATTCGGGCTGGCTGCAAAAGAAAGCCTGGGTGGGTATGGACCGCCAGGTCAGCCTGTTTACGACGATTGCGCTGGATGTGCAGTTGTTGTTGGGGTTGATTTTGTACGTAGGTCACTGGCTGCCGCTCTGGAGCGATGTGAGTGCGGTGATGAGTACCCCCATTATCCGGTTGTTTGCGCTGGAGCATCCATTTTATGGGCTGCTGGCGGTGATTGTCGCCCACGTTGGGAGTTCGCGGGCCAAAAAGGCGACGGAGGATGCCAATAAGCACAAAGCGATTGCAATCTTTTTCTCCATCGTGGTCGTGCTGTTGCTCATTTTGATGCCGTGGGGCCGCCCGTTGCTGCGGGGATTTTAGAAGCTGCCTAAGCCGAAGACTGGCAGCGCCTGACGGACGACGAACGCCGCCTGATCCTGCACCTGACGACCCTGTTCCAGGCCGGGGAGGAGGCAGTCACGCTCGATCTGCTGCCCCTGATCGGGACGATTGCCGCCGAAGGCCGTCTCGAAGAAGAGATGTTCCTGACGACGTTTCTGTTCGAGGAAGCCAAGCATGTGGATTTCTTCGCCCGGTTTTTGGAAGAAGTGGCCGGAAATCCGGGCGATTTATCCCATTTCCACACGGAAAATTACCGCACTGTCTTTTATGAAGCCCTGCCCGCCGCGTTGGGTCGCCTGCGGGAAGACCGCTCACCCGAAGCGCAAATCCGGGCGTCGGTGACGTACAACATGATCGTCGAGGCGGTGCTGGCGGAGACGGGCTACCACGCGTATTACACGGTGTTGGATCGCCATCAAATCCTACCTGGCACGCAGGAGGGAATCGTCCACTTGCAGCAGGATGAGTCCCGGCACATCGCTTACGGGCTGTACCTGCTCTCCCGGCTGGTGGCGGAACACCCCGATCTATGGGAAGCGCTCGAAGACCAGATGAACCAGTTGTTTCTGCATGCCGTGGGGGTGATTGGGGATGCGTTTGCGTGTTATGACCCGATGCCGTTTGGGCTGGTGGAGAGCGACTTCGTGGATTTTGCGGTGGCGCAGTTCAACAAGCGGATGGAGCGTTTGGAGGGGGCGAGGAACACGTCCACCGTTGCATCCTCTTCAACGTCCGCGTGACCCTCACAAACGCCAGCGGGGAGTCAATTTCCCAACCTTGCTCTCTCCTCCTCCGCTACGCTTTCATCCAATTTCTTAAACAACGGTGCGGGCTGGCGCAAGGGTGTGCCGGGCGCCAGCTGGCTGGGCTGCCAACAGCCGCTCCCGTTCCCAGGCCGGTAGCGCAAGCCGGTGTGCGTGCCCAAAGCGTCGGTAATGGTTTCGGTGTACTGTTCCCCAAAGAGAGGGGCATCATAGCCCAAATAACTGTGCAGCGTTTCGCAGGTGAAGGGCAGGAAGGGGGCAAAGAGGATTTTGAGCGAGTCAATGGCGCGGAGGGCAGTGTACACGGTTTTCGCTGCCTCGCCTTTGTCAGTTTTGATCTCGCTCCAGGGGGCGGAGGTGTCGAGGTATTTGTTCACCTCGGTGGCCAGGCGTAAGGCTTCTTGCAGGGCGGCGCGTAATTTGACGGAGGACAGAAGACTGGAGACGGAGTCGAAGCCGGATTCGATGGTGGTAAGCAACGTTTCGTCGGCGGGGCGTAGCGTGCCAGGCTCAGGGACGTGCCCCTCCCAATGCTTATAGCAAAAGGACAAGACACGGTTTGCCAGGTTACCCCAGGTGGCGACCAGTTCGTTATTGTTACGGGCAACGAACTCGTTCCAGTCCCAATCGCTGTCCCGGTTTTCAGGCATGTTGATCGTCAGGTAATAGCGCAAGGAATCGGGGTCGTACCGGGTGAGGGCGTCCAGGCCGTCCACCACCCAGTTGCGGCTGCCGGAAATCTTGCGGCCTTCCAGGTTCATAAACTGGTTGGCGGGGACATCGTAGGGCAGGTTGAGCGGCTGGCCACTTTCCCCGGCAAAGATTTCCAGGAATTGTTCCCCAGTCCCGAGCAGTTGGGCGGGCCACCACGCGGCGTGGAAGAAGATGTTGTCCTTGCCGATGAAGTAGAAGGCTTTCGCCTCCGGGTTCGTCCACCAGTCTTTCCAGGCATCGCCCGAGCCGGTTATTTTTGCCCACTCAATCGCGGCAGACAGGTAGCCGATCACCGCTTCGAACCAGACGTACAGGCGTTTCCCGTCCCACCCCTCCACGGGCACGGGGACGCCCCAGTCGAGGTCGCGGGTAATCGCGCGGGGTCTCAGCCCCTCGGATTCGATCTGCCCCAGCGACTGGCCGATGACGGTTTCCCTCCAGTAGTGCTGGCGCTCCCGCAAGAATTGGGCCACGTCCGGTTCCAGTTTGGACAGGTCGAGGAAATAATGTTCAGTGTTGCGAAGTTCGGGGGTGGAGTCGTCCACTTTCGAGCGGGGGGCGAGCAGTTTGTCGGGTTCGAGGACGTTGCCGCAGTTGTCGCACTGGTCGGAACGCGCGCCTTCGAACCCGCAAATGTAGCAGGTTCCTTCGACGTACCGGTCGGGTAGGAACCGCCCGGCTCCAGGGGAGTACCACTGTGGGCGGGTTTCGGTGAATAGGAAGCCATTTTCTTCGAGCGCGAGGAAGATACTTTGGGAGACTTTGAAGTGATTCTCCGTGTGGGTGGTGGTGAACAAATCGTAGGTGATCCCCAATTGCTGGAACAGGTCGAGAAAGGTGCTGTGATAATACTGGTAGACTTCTTCGACGGGTTTGCCATCGGCGTCCGCGCGCAGGGTGACAGGCGTTCCATGCGAGTCCGTTCCAGAGACGACGAGGACGCGGTTGCCTTTTAGCCGGTGGAAGCGCGCGACGATATCTCCCGGCAGGTGTGTGCTGGAAATGTTCCCGACGTGGATTTTAGCATTGGCATAAGGCCATGCGATGGCAATAAGGATGTTTTCGGTCATGGGATTACTCCGTTAAAAACAACAAGGCTGCCCGGTCAGGACAGCCTTGGATGGTTACTTGAAAAAATTATTTTCTCTTCCGGCGGATTACTGCCCGAACCTGCTCGCGTCGTAGCATGTTCATCATGCGCATCAAAACCATCGCCATCAAGAAAGTAATCAGCAGGAGGGAATATTCTGAAGTAGTCATGCCCAAAGTTTAAGAGACATGACTGGTTTTGTCAATAACAAATTTTTTGATCGATTCAATCAAAGGTACTCTTGCAAACGTCGAGAGCGTCGCGGATGGCGCAACCGGCGAAGCGCTTTGCCTTCTATCTGGCGAATACGCTCGCGGGTCAGGCCGAATTTCTGGCCGATCTCTTCGAGGGTATAGCATCGGCCATTTTCGAGACCAAAGCGGAGTTTTAGGATCCGGGCCTCGCGGGGGGAGAGGGTGGAAAGAACTTCATTGATCTTTTCGCGCAGCATGTTTTGGTAAACGAGCTGGTTGGGGGTAGGAGATTGTTCGTCTTCCACAAACGCCCCCAGTTCAGTCCCGTCATCTTCCCCGACTGGGGTTTCAAGGGAAAGCGGGGTGCGGGAGACTTTCATCATCCACTCCACCCGTTCGACCTCTACTTCCAGCGCGTCCGCTAGTTCTTCTTTGGAGGGTGGGCGGCTCAATTTTTGTTCCAGCTCATGAACGGTTTTATACATCTGGCGGATACGATCTACCATGTGAACAGGAACCCGAATGGTACGCCCCTGTTCGGCAATGGCGCGTGTAATTGTTTGACGAATCCACCAGGTGGCATAGGTTGAAAAACGAAAACCGCGCAGGTAATCGTATTTTTCGACTGCTTTCATCAACCCCAAATTTCCTTCTTGAATTAAATCTAAAAATGGAACGCCACAGCCAATGTATTTTTTGGCAATGCTCACAACGAGACGGGTATTGGCTTTGATGAGGCTTTCCCGAGCCTCAACGCCATCTTGAACGGTTTCTTTTAGTATGTTTGTTTGCAGAGCCGTTGCACTACCATTAAGGCTTTTTAACTCGCACATGCAAGCCCGGCCATTTTCAATCCGTTGTGCCAGATCTATTTCTTCTTCGGTTGTCAGGAGAGGAACACTTGACATCTCTTTGAGGTAAAGGCCCACTGGGTCAACTGCCATATCATAAACCAATCCGGTATCCTGCCCAACCCGATAACCATATTCTCGATTACTTAACTTCTCGCGCGGAAAACCATCTATTGATTTACTCGCCCAATTTTGCAAAAACTCATCCAAATATGAACCTGATTCATTAAAATCCGACAAGAGATCACTCTTTCCTGAGAACGAGTCAACACTGTCTGGACCGGATGTGTTAGGGACTCCAATAGGTTGTTGTTCAGGGGTTGGATATGCCATGGGAGCGTCTCCTGGGTAAGTGAATAAACCGTTGCTGGTGTTATTCCGATAAGAGTTTCTTCAAAGCCGAAAATCTGGGCTCAACAACCTCATTGCGATGTCCACAATCCCTTTCATTGAGATTCTCCCCACAAACCGTGCACAATCCTTTGCAATCAGGTTTACAAGTTGGGTTAATAGGAATTTCCAAGATAATATACTCACGAACAAGAGGGGCGAGATCAATATGCCCATCTTCTGGCAAGATCAGCCCGGACTCACTGGCATGTCGCTGAGATAACGCATACAATTCTGTAAACTGAGTTTTAAGCTGTACCTTTAATGGTGTCAGACAGCGAACACATTCGGCAGCAAAATGAGCATTTAAGTTGGCCTGTACTAACAGACCCTGTGGCGTCCGACTGATTTCTGCATTTCCAAAAAAATTCTCTAGATCTAGATCCGGTTTTAGATGTATCTGGTTATAGTCAAACGGAAAAACCCGGCTATAACCGATGGATTCTTTGATAATAAAACCGACATTGAGCCGGAGAGGGGCGCGGAGATGATCCACAGGTAATATATAAGAGGCAGAATGAAAATACCCGCAATTTTTGCAAAAGATTTATACTATTTCCTGGCATTGTAACAAAATATGCAAATCATGTCAAGTTTAACTACACGAAATTGTAATTTGGAGCTACCTGATGTCCCCTACTCTTAAAGTACTACTTGCGACCACTAACAAAGGTAAACAGAAAGAATTTCAGAGTTTGCTCATCAACTTAGATGCTCAACTTCTCACACCGGAACAATTAAGTATTGAACTTGATGTAAATGAAACCGGAGGTAATTACGCGGAAAACGCCGCCCTCAAAGCAAAAGCTTATGCAAATCAGACTAAGATGCTGGTTCTCGCAGACGACTCCGGCCTGGAGGTAGACGCTTTAGGAGGCGCGCCAGGAATTCGATCCGCACGTTACGCACCCCAACCGGGAGCGACAGATGCTGACCGGCGCCAATTCCTACTCAAGCAGTTACGCTCCTTCCCTCGTCCCTGGACAGCGCGTTTCCGTTGTGTGATCGCTATTGCCGACACCAACCGGACGATCCACTTCAGTGATGGAACTTGTGAAGGCCAGATCATTCCAGAGGAACGAGGGCAAGGAGGGTTTGGATATGACCCCATTTTCCTGGTTGAGGGGCAAAACCTAACAATGGCTGAACTCCCCTTTGGGACGAAAAATCAACTCAGTCATCGCGCGCGCGCAGTCCAGGCGGCCATCCCTTTAATAGAAAACATATTGAAAAAATTGTTTTGGTCAACAGTAGTATGAACACCCGAAAAAAAGGTGTGTTTGGGGGTGTACACCCCCAAACACACCTTTTTTTCG
>DATDOR010000118.1:0-5717 GCA_035293165.1 Anaerolineales bacterium
AACGGAGGGAGCGGGTTTCGCCATTCCGGGTAGCCAAAGAAATCGAGCAGGCGTTGGTGAACGGTTAAAGCTCTATTGGAAAGGTTCATGCGGGCGTTAAACGTGAGAGGTGAAAGACGATGTCTTTTGCAATTCAAAACATGGTCGGCCTTCGCCTACCAGAATTTTACGGTAATTGTGAACGGGAAGGCCAGGGCCAAATGCACTTAAAGTTTCCCACTCCCCTGGTGAAAGAACGTTGAGTTGTCGTAACACTTCCATGACAACCGCAGAACGGACTTTCGGACGCGCACCACCATCGGAAATTTTGAGCGTAATTCCAACCCCAGGCGAGTTAGGAGCCAATGCGCCGGGCATCAGGCCGATGCCCTGATAGCCTTCCGCGCCCCCTTTGGAGACCAATCGTCCGCCAGTCACTTCCATTAACCGGGTATCAAATTCGTCCGGGCCGGCGATCATGATGGGGTGCGTCGTCATCGCGTGGGTAATGGTTTGGCAGGCTTCCGCGCGGGCGGGGGAAAGATCGACAGGGTCACACAAGCGGGAGTAGGCGAAGGCAGCGTTGTACAGAGGTATAGCAAAGTTGGGGGCAGAACAGCCATCTATGCCCACGTTTACCTGTTCGGGCGACAGATCGCACATCTCAGCAAAGGCAACCAGGATGCTTTTTTGGAGGGGATGATGGGGGTTGACGTAGTCTTCTATTGGCCAGCCATGAAACTGAGCGGATGCCAGCATCCCACTGTGTTTGCCAGAGCAGTTGTGCCGGTTTGGGGTAGGTTCCTCGCCGCGCGCTTGCATGGCTTCTCGCGTGGCTGCGTGCATGGGTGGATGTGTACCGCAGAGGAGTTCAGCTTCGGTGACGCCTGCCTTTTTCTGGATGGATTGGGCGACCGCGACATGTTCATCTGTGCCATCGTGGGAGGCACAGATGAGGGCGATTTCCTTGAGAGTCAGTCCGAATGTTTGGGGGCCTTGAGCCTCTACAAAGGGTAAGGCCTGAAAGGGTTTAGCTGTTGACCGCAGGTAGGTTCGGGTTTGAGGATCTCCATACCAGGCAAGTAGTTTGCTATGCCGGTCTACTACAGCAACTGCCCCAAAATGGATTGACTCCACAACGTCGCCGCGTGTAAGTTCGTAGAGAGGCAAATATGGCTGGAAATGGGATATGGACATAGCCGGTCGGGATTTTGGAAAAAGGACTGAAAACGGTGGGCAACTCGGCCCGAGTGGTTAGGATGTTGACTATTCGTGTAAGCCCGGATTATTTTCGTCAGCAGGATAGTAATGGCGTTTGTGATAATGGTGGAGTCCATAACGCAGCCGTTGGGTGTACTGTTCGGCGCGTTCTGCCGGGAAATCAATGCGGGACAATAAGGTTGGAATCAGGTTTTCCGTAGCTGCGGGTAGCGCTTTTTTTTCACCTAGCTTGTCCAACTTTTTCTGGATGTCTTTGAGGTAGGCACGCTGGTCGCGGATATTTTGGGGATTAATTAAGCCGCTGCGACCGCTGACGATCAGATAGTTCTTATAGCTAGAGGACAGGAGCACATCCAAGGCTACAATCCATTCAGATAACCTGGCATTTTCTAAAAAAGGGGGTTGGTTAATGACAACTGCATCACCAATAAAAACCACACTGACTTCAGGAACAATAACCCAAATCGCACCCGGGTTGGGGCCGGGATGGTGTTCAAGAACAACCGTATATTCACCCCACTCCAACCGGACGTGTTTGGTGAACGTGACGATGGGTTTTGTCCATCGCAAACCACTTAGACCGTCGCAGATTTCCCATTCAGCGCCAGTTTCCAAGGTTTGCCCTTTGAAAATAGCAGGGCGCGTGTCAAGCTCCATGCTGGTTTTTTCGTGGGCAATGACGGGGCAATCTAGAACGCGAACACCGAGCGTGCGATCAATGTGAGAATCCAGGTTGATAAGCATGCGGCTAACCCCCCCCAGGCTGCGAAGGGAAGCCTGCCAGGAACGTCCATGATCTGGGTGAGGAGGCGCATCCACCATTAAAATTCCATAGGGAAGGGCCATGGCACCTAATGTCACTCCAGGGTAATTATTCGAAATATAAATATTTTGTTCAATTTGTTGCATGAGGACTCCGTTGCCTTTGGGAACGGCTCAGCGAAATCAGGATTTTTTGAAGCAAACACATCCTGGATCAGGAATAAAAAGGGAGGATGAACATAAAAATTGAACCCTGTCCCTGCTCGCTATCAACCCAAATTCGACCATTATGTCCCTCGACCGCTAACCGGCAAAATGCCAGGCCCAGACCAATTCCTCTTCCAGTCGTATGCAGGCGGGTAAATTTATCGAAGATTGCATCTCGTTGTTCTGGCCCAATTCCGGGCCCATTATCCTTCACCCAAAAGAGAACTCCATCTTCAAAAGGATTTGCCCCAGCCCCAATCCGACCGCCAATAGGCGTGTACTTAATAGCATTTTCGAGCAGGTTGATGATCACGCGACGGATCATATCTCCGTCAATGCTCATAATCGGCATTTCAGCAGGAAGTTCCGTGTAAATTTCCTGTTTCTTACTTTCTGCAATCGGTTTGACAGCATCGGTCGCGTCATTAATTAATTCAAGCAGATTGGTTGTGTCGCGATTGAGCACCGGTTGACCAGCTTCTAAGCGTTTAAGATCGAGCAGCGAACTGGTCAAACGTTGGATTCGTTCGGCAGAGCGGACGGCTACGTCAATCAATGTATTGTACATCCCATCCTCCTCAGCCAACATGGAAGCTAAAATGTCCATACTGTATAGCACATTTGCCAGCGGAGAACGAAGGTCATGATAAATCATGGAGATCAGATCATCACGCAAGGTATCTAACCGCTTTCGTTCGGTAATATCGCGCAAAATCCATTGTAAAAAACTCTGATTATCGAAGAATATTTGACGAACATTGACTTCGATTGGAATTTCAACATCCGGTGCAGGTTGCAGATTTGCCTCATAATAAACCATGATGTCTTCACGCAGGTTGGGAAAATCATCCCCCCCTACTTTTTTCATATCAATCTCATGCAACTGGTGAATGGTCATTTCAAGTAATTCGGCTTTCAATTTGCGATTGACAAATACGGCAGGACGGTTGGCTTCGACGATCTTCCCCTCCCAATCGGTGATGATAATGGGGTCAATGCTGTCTTCAAAGAGTTCTTGAAACCGCTTGCGGGCATTTTGTAAGTTTTCCATCAATGCGCGTTGTTCAAGGACTGCTCCAGCCAGACTGCCAATCCCACTCAAGAGCAAACTGGTGTTAGAAGCAAATACACCGCTGACAGGATTGATCGCTTCAAGGACGCCAATGGTTTTGCCCTGGGAACGAATAGGAGCGCAAGCAATTGCACGGGTTCGAAAGCCTGTATTTTTGTCTACTCTATCGTGGAAGTGTGGATCTTTACTCGTATCAGGGATAATGGCTGTCTTTCCTGTCCGGGCAACCTGACCGACAATTCCCTGGCCGATTTTTAGTTTCAGACCGCGCACGTCGCTTGCTACCGGGCCGGTTGCTTCTTTAATTTCAATCATTTTGCCATCGGGGCTAATCAATGCAAGCGACACGGCTTCTACATCGAGCGCCTGATGAATCTGTTCAAGAATGCGCTGCAAAATATCCTCTGTTCCCATAGCGGCAGTGATCGCCAGCGAGCTTTCGGCTAGCGCTGACATCACACGGGCACGCTGCTGGCTCTCTGCGTACAATCGAGCATTTAGCACGGCAATGCCAGCCTGATCAGCGATGGCCTGCACCAGGGCAAGCTGCTCTTCAGTAAATTTATGGGGGCGCGGATGGACCAGGGTGACAACACCAACCAGATTCTGGCGTACCATGAGGGGCGCGCTGACAGCAGATTTTGCACCCGTCTGATCCGGGGCGTCATCCGGGCGTTTGGTCCATCGCTCATCCTCGCTGGTATCAACAACCAGAGCGGGTTCGCGATTTCGTAATACCCACCCTGCCAGACCTTTTTCAATCGTATCACGGAGCTGTTCTGTTGTTTGGGTATAGACCTGGCCCCCATAGATCATCGTCGAGTCAACTGGCTCATGCTCGTCGTTCAAAACGATTATGCTGCCACTATTCGCCCCCACAAACTGTGAAGAGAGATGAAGCACTTGCTCCAGCACAGTGTGCAAATCCAGCGCGGAGGCCAGCTCGCGACTGATGTTATAAAGAAGTTCCAGGGAGGTGAGGGATGTCTTGTCCTTAGGCGAATCCATAATTGTCATTGTGCCTATTTTATCATGTTCTTAAAAATGGCAGGTTCAGGAACAATACCTCTATCGTCAGCCGCGTATTGACATTGTGTTCAAGACGTTGCAAAGCTTGAGCCAGGCTAAGAATGGCCTGCCGGACCGTTGCCAAAGTGAGTTTTCCGGCAAGTTCATCAATTTCTGGCCGTCTGTCCAGGTTGGCCGTCTGCCCTGTTAAACCGGTGTGGCAATGCAAGACATCTTGCCACAAAGACATCCAGGTACGGATGGCTTGCCGGAGGGTTGTTTTATCTTTGGCGATTTTTTCGGCATAGGCAAACCGCGCCACGCGACCGGTGTTTAACAACTGGAGGTGTTCGTCCAACCAGGCCAGACGTTGCGCCATGGCTTCGGGGTGGTGGTGCAGATAATGGGCATAACCAGGCAGGCCGCCAGAGATGTGCGCGAGCAGATGGCTCTCCTCGGCGGAGATTTGCCATTTCTCCGCCAGGCCGGTAGCCAATACATCAGGCGGGAGCGGGCGCAGGCGCAGTACTTCACAGCGGGAAACGACTGTCGGCAGCAGCGCATCGGCGCTTTCGGCAGTGAGGATCAGGATCACTTGTGAAGCGGGTTCTTCGAGGGTTTTGAGGAGCGCGTTGGCTGCGCTGGGGTGCGCTTCTTCAAAACGGAGGAGGATAGCCACGCGGTAACGCC
Organism: Anaerolineales bacterium; assembly: GCA_035293165.1. Lineage (GTDB taxonomy): Bacteria > Chloroflexota > Anaerolineae > Anaerolineales > JABWBV01 > JABWBV01. The sequence continues at coordinate 4,940 of DATDOR010000118.1, forward strand.
CCTGGTAAGGGGCGAGGTTCAGGCTACGCTGTAATACTCGGATTTGGTCTACCTTCAGGGTGCCACCTGCTTCCTCGGCTTGAACGACGGCCAGATCAGGGTACTGTTGGCGTGCAATTTGAGAACAGGTGCGGCAGGTCTGGCACGGGATACCGGGCGCGAGCGGGGCTGGGCAGTTTACGGCTTGGGCCAGTGACAACGCCAGGGTACGGCGACCCACCCCCGCCGGGCCGGTGATCAGATACGCGTGGCGAAGGCTGTCCCGCGCGAGTTGTCCCGCCATGAGTTGAACAGCCCAATTATGGCCGAGGAGGTTCCAGTTCGTGGAGATATTCAATGAAGTGATCCTCGCTAATTTCGTATTGCATATTCCTTATTGCGTATCCTGTAAAGAAAATACGGAATAAGCAATACGCCTTGTTGACACCGATTCTACCACCCGTTACAATCCCAACATGAACTTACTGGATGGCTTGAACTCCCAACAGCAGCAAGCGGTGTTGGCCTGTTATGGGCCGGTGCTGGTGATGGCCGGGCCGGGATCGGGGAAAACGCGTGTGCTGACGCACTCGATAGCTTACCGGATCGGTTCGTTGGGCGTGCGCCCGTTCAATATTCTAGCCGTGACGTTTACCAACAAGGCCGCGCGGGAGATGGGACATCGCGTCGAAGAACTGCTCGGCGGGCAGACACAGGGGTTGACGCTAGGGACGTTTCATGGGATTTGCGCCCGCTTACTGCGCCGGGAGGCGCGGTTCGCCCGGCGAACCGACGAGCG
>DATDOR010000119.1:0-4601 GCA_035293165.1 Anaerolineales bacterium
CCTTTTTTTCGGGGGACTCTACTCTGGACTGAGTAGTTACGACGTAAGATTTTATGAGTATTTTTGGCAAAATGGGGCGCACATAAATGTTGCTATCTCAAAAGGTTTGTGGTAGGATTTGGCGGCTCTGTAAAGGGCCTATTTTTTTTAGAAGATCAACAAACCACGCTATTATAAGCGATAGGAGATGATGAGAAATGGCAAAGTGTAACAATTGCGGAAAGACGACAGCTTTTGGGCGGAACGTCCCCTGGTCGAAGAAGTCTACCCGCCGCACTTTTAAGGCCAACCTGCAGAAGGTTTCGGTTTTTGAGGGCGGGCGCAAGGTGCAGAAGACTTTATGCACGCGTTGTATTCGCTCAATGGCGAGGGGTGCGTAAGCAAGTTCGTAGTTCCAGGTAGTCGTTCGTTTTCAAGAATCGCGGTGAAGGCCGCGATTCTTGTTTTAAGGCACCATGAGGAAATATTTCCTCCTTTTATTTTTTAGGGAATACTTCGCGCAGGGATTGGACTCCTGCAGCAATACCATCGGGATGTCCGTAAACAGAAGTTGCCGCGACAAACACTTGCACCCCGGCCTTCAAGGAACGTAGGAGTGTCTCAGGAGTAATCCCACCATCAATTTCAATCAAAGCCGGAGGGTTGACTTTGTTGAGCTTACGCCGGATTTCGCTCACTTTGGGCAACACTTCAGGGATAAACTCCTGACCGGAAAAGCCAGGGTTTACACTCATCACTAAGACTAAGTCAACAAGATGCAAGACGGGTTCGATAGAACTGGCAGGTGTGCCAGGATTGAGGGCAACTCCAACCCCACACCCCAGTTCGCGGATATGGGTCAGCGTGCGGTGGAGGTGGGTGCAAGCCTCAACATGAACCGTGAGTGAGGTTGCTCCTGCCTGAGCAAAGCTTTCGAGAAAGGTATCGGGCTTCTCGACCATGAGGTGAACATCAAGGGGGAGTTGGGTAGCACGACGGCAGGCAGTGACAACGACAGGCCCCATCGTCAAGTTGGGGGCAAAATGTCCATCAATAATATCAATATGGACCCAGTCTGCACCTGCGGCTTCTGCTTCAACAATTTGTTGACCAAGAGCGAGGAAATCAGCGGAGAGAATGGAGGGCGCAAGGTAATGACGCATCATCAGGGTTGATTTATTTTTTCCAGGATAAAAATCCAAAAGGGGAGCAGCCCGCCAACCAAGAGGAGCGCGAGAAAGCCCAGACCAACACTAATCCAGTCAATGCCGAGATCACCCTGAACAGGGTAAGAGGAGGTCTGAGGCGCGGCTCCAGATCGAACGGTGGCATCCGGGTCGGGGACAGGTTCAGTTCCGGGCAGGGTCTGGCCCATCCCACCGGGGGCGCTCACAGCGCCTGGGACTTGAGAAGTTGGGCGGGAAGGGATTTCGCCACTGGAGGTAAAGGTAAGCAGGACTCGGCCCAGCTGATCAGCTGTCCGATAACGAGCGGAGGGTTCTTTGGAGAGGATTTTGAGAAGAATCTTTTCAAGAACAGGCGGAATTTTTGGGTTGAGTTGGGAGGGGGGCAGGGGTTTGGTCTCCCGGTGCATCTTTGCCAGATGCTCGGTCGAGTTGCTGATGAAGGGAAGCCGGCCAGTCAGCATTTCGTACATGATGACGCCCAGAGAATACACGTCGGAGGCAGGGGAGGGGGCGCGGCCTGCTGCTTGTTCGGGAGAAAAATATTGCGGGGATCCCCAGACAACCTCAATTTTCTCATTGGGATGGATAGAGGCAAGAGCGCGAGCGATCCCGAAGTCCGTTACTTTGACGCGCTGGTCTGGCGTGATGAGAATATTGTGGGGCTTGATGTCGCAATGGACAAGACCGGCCCGGTGAGCGTACCCCACCCCAGCGCAAGCCTGGACGAGGAGGGGGATGGTTTCTTCGATGCTGAAACGGCCGCGCTGTTCAAGAACGGTCTTCAGATCTGTTCCGGGGACATGTTCCATGATCATAAACAGACGTCCGGCGTCATAACCGAAGTCGTGGATGGTGACGATGTTGGGATGGGTGAGATTGGCAGCAGCTTTGGCTTCCTGACGGAACCGTTCGCGAAAAGCCGGGTCACGGGAAAAGGTTTCACGGAGGATTTTAATGGCGACCGTGCGTTCGAGCATGAGATCTTGTGCTTCATAGACGACGGCCATTCCCCCTTTGCCAACTCGTTTTTGAAGCGCGTAGCGGTTATTGAGCAGGGAAGGATTCTGAGTCATGGCAAGAGAATTTTATCATGGCAATGAGAAGCGGGGGTAAGGAGAAAAGGGGGAGGAGGTGGGATGAACAAAGAAAAGGTAGCGATTTGATTTTGCGTATTGGAGTTTCGTTATAAAATGAGAATATGAAAAAGGCGATGCTGATCTGGAATCCGGCAGCTGGGAGGATGGGGGCAGAGGGAATAGTGAGGCAGGCCGCGCGTGTGTTGGGCGAGCTTGGATGGGAGGTGCGCGTAGAGGGGTCAAAGCGCGCCGGGCATGTGACAGAACTGGCAAAGGAGGCCGCGCAGACCGAATTGGAAGCGGTATTTGTAGCAGGAGGAGACGGATCGCTGGGACGGGCAGTGGCAGGCCTGGTTGGGTCGAGGACAGCATTAGGCGTGTTGCCAACAGGGACAGCAAATGTGTGGGCGCGAGAGATCGGTCTTCGGGTGTCCGGGGCTAATATAGCAGTTGAGAGCGCGCGCCGGTTGGCAATAGGGCAGATGCATCCAATGGATGTAGGCGTATGTAACGGGAGGCTGTTTTTTTTGTGGGCAGGGTTTGGGTTGGACGGGCGAGTAGTAGACCGGCTAGAACGGAAACGAAGCCGGTTTGTGAAACAGATCAACGAGTTTTATTATGCACTGGCGATTTTACAGTGTGCGGCGGGGTGGAAGGGCGTGCGTTTGCAGGTCAGGGCAGATGACCGGGAAATTGAAGGGCAGTATATGGTAGCCGTAGCTGGGAACATCCGGCATTATGCAGGCGGGCTGGCAAAACTTTCGCCGGAGGCTGTGTGGGATGATGGAAGGATGGAACTGTGGTTGTTTGGGAGTGGGAAGCGAGGGGGGGTAGGAATGGCAGTTCGGCATTTATGGAACCTGGGGTGGGGAAGACACGTCAAGGATAACGAGATGGTTTGCCTGCCATTCCGGCGGTTGAAGCTGGCTTTTGAGACCGAGGAGTGGATGCAAATGGATGGGGACCCATGGGGCAAGGTGAGGGAAGTGGATATTAAGGTGATGAAGAGAGCGGTGAGGGTGTTGTTGCCGGGAGAGGAGTGAAGATGAAAGTAAAAGTTGAAAGGAAGCCTGTTAGTGCAGGCGGAAGAAGGAATGTATGCGGAATTTATTGAAGATTGTTTTTAGTCCATGGGTGTTGTTCGGGGCCGCAGGGATTGCGGCGGTGATAATTGGCGGGGTTGTGTGGTTATTATTTTCGTCACAACCCTTTCAGTCGGGAGGGGTACCGACTGCAGTGGTCGTGGTGATTCCCGCGCCAACGTCCACACAGCCGGGGGTGGTGATTCTGACGGAGACGCCCGCGCCCACCCCGTCTGTGCCCGCGTCGCCCCTACCAGGCGTGATCGCTGCGGGGGTCACAGTGGAGATCAGTGGAACAGGGGAGGAAGGGTTGAATTTGCGGGATTCGCCAGGGTTGAATAGCAACATCCAGTATTTGGGGTTTGAATCGGAGATATTTGTAGTAAGCGATGGTCCCCAAGAAATAGATGGATTAACGTGGTGGTATCTGGTAGGATTCTTTGATGAGAGCCGCAGTGGATGGGCGGCATCCAATTTTTTGGAAGTGATCCAGAATCCATGATTTTTTGGACACGAAATTTCAAGATCAACAGGACGAAAAGATGAATGTTTTGCGACCAATAGGGATAACCGCAGACCGGACACAGGGGAAGATGACTATCACCTGGAATAATGGGCATGTAAGCGAATATACATTTGGGTGGTTGCGGGAGGCATGCCCTTGCGCGGAGTGCCGGGGAGGGCATGAGAATATGGGGACAATTCCGGAACCGGATTTGTTGATGATCCCGTTGATGGATGCGCGGGCAACGCAGTTACAGGATGTGCAAGCAATGGGGAATTATGCGATCAATTTGATCTGGATGGACGGCCACAAGCACGGCATCTACAATTGGGCGTACTTGCGGGCGATTTGTGGGTGTGAGGAATGTCGGGGGGGAAATATTTCGGATGCGGATGAACGCTGATAAACACGGTTTTTTTATATATAACAGTAGTTTCGTTCCGTGTGGGCGGTGACAAGCCCCCAGTCTACATTCGCCAGCCTGGATACCAGCCGTCCAGAACGGGCAGAAGTTCGGCAAGTTCGTGGATGGTGGCATCTGGAATCATGTGATCGAGAGGGGTTTCTTTACGTTTGACCCAGACGGCGCGCATCCCGGCGGATTGCGCTCCCAAGATGTCGTCTTTGAGCAGATCACCAACGAATACCGACTCTTCCGGTTCCACCCCCAGGCGTCGGGCAATCCGTTGGAATCCGTGGGGATGGGGTTTTTGGCGGCCTGCTTGTTCGGTAGTCATGCGTTCTTCGAGCAGATTAATCAATCCTGTTGCTT
>DATDOR010000120.1:0-4007 GCA_035293165.1 Anaerolineales bacterium
CCACCCTGGAAGACGCCGTTCAGGGAAAACCGGTCCAGTCCTGGATGGAGCCGGGCTTTCGATATGTCACCTACATAGACGCAGCCGAAGTCGAAGGCAGCCGCTATTACATGATTGACTTTGGCAAGTGGATGCGGGGGAGCGATCTGACGCGCGTGTCGGGCAGCAGCACTTTTCAAGGTCTGGAATTCTACAGTACACCGAAAAATGCGTTCGGCTGGGTGTTATTTGAAAGGCAATCAAAACGCACACCCGGGTTCGGCACAGAAGATTATTCGAAACAAACCTATGTGCGGTATCAGGTCGTGCAAATCTACAACGTCACCCAGGTCAATGGGGAAGACTGGTATCTGATCGGTCCGGACGAGTGGCTGGAAGGGCGGCTGGTGGCCGGGGTGTTTCCCAACCCTACGCCACCGGAAGGGGTAGAAAATGGGCGCTGGATTGAGGTCAACCTGGCCGAACAGACCATTGCTGTGTACGATAACTCCCGGCTGGTGTTTGCCACCGTCACGGCTACCGGGGTTCCCGGCCAGTGGACGCAGCCGGGGCTATTCCAGGCTTACAAGAAAGTGGCCGATGAAACCATGAGCGGCTCCTTCACGGCTGACCGCTCCGATTATTATTATCTGGAAGGGGTGGTCTGGACGGTGTACTTCGACCAGGCCCGTGCGCTGCATGGTACGTACTGGCACAACGGTTTTGGCGTGCCGCAGTCTCGCGGCTGTGTCAACCTGGCCACGGGGGATGCCCAATGGGTGTTTAGCTGGATTCAAGAAGGGGATTGGGTGTATGTTTGGGACCCAACGGGACAGACGCCCACTGACCCATCCTTGTATGGAAGCGGTGGGGCGTAAAAAAGCTTGAGGAGAGCCAGATTGAAGCGCAAAGAATATCTCCACCAACTATCTCAAAGCGAATTGCGGCAATTATTGGTTGAGCGTGGCAGGAATGCTCGCCAACAACGGATCAACAACTTTCATCGCACGGGAAAGGTTTTGCCCCTGGGATTGGAGTCCGAATACATCCAGGTTCCTCTTGAGTATCTGAATTTCCAGGAACGAAATAACCCTGAACGCGTGCGAGTTGGTAAAGGCAATAGGAATTTGTTCAACGGAGTCATGTTTTTCCTTGAACTCAGTGCCGTACTGGTCTTGTTTGTGATACTGTTCAATGGGATGTTTCTTCTGCGGGAGCTGAATCGAGAAGTTGTCTCAGGTTTGGAGCAACCCACCCTCACCCCAACCCCTCTTGTCATCGCCGTTGTGCTGCCATCCGGACATACTTCCCCCATTTCTCCGGGCGGCGCACGTCCAAATGAGGCTGAAATTCCCGAACATCTGCGCCCATTGATGCAATCACTGGCTGCCATCCCCATTCCCACCGCTGCCCCCGAACATGCCCACCGGATCCAAATTCCAGCGATGCGGATTGATGCCCCCGTCATTCAAGGGGTCGGGTGGGAGCAGCTAAAAAGAGGGGTAGGCCAGGTAATCGGCACGGCCAATCCGGGGCAGAACGGCAATATGGTCCTTGCCGCCCACAATGATATTTTTGGTGAACTATTCCGCGATCTGGATCAACTCCAACCCGGCGATGAATTTACGATTTATACCAACCAGCGTGCATATACCTATACCATTATCGGGTGGAAAATTGTGGAGCCGACTCAGGTGGAAGTCATGAAGCCTACACCCAGTCCCACAGCGACGCTGATTTCATGCTACCCGTATTTGGTGGACAATATGCGGATTGTGGTTACTGCAAGGTTGGTGGAGAGTTGAGTGAGGGAACTTTATAAAGTTGATCACAAAGGCAGGCAAAACTTAAACTTGCTCCCTTTTCCCGTGCCCTCACTCTCGACCCAAATCCGCCCCCCATGCGCTTCGACCAGGTGTTTGGCAATCGTCAGCCCAATCCCGCTGCCCCCACCCGCCCGCGAGCGGGACTTGTCCACCCGGTAGAAACGGTCAAACACGTGCGACAGGTGTTCCACAGGGATACCCATGCCAGTATCGCTTACCGTGAGTTGAATTTCATGTCCTTTCTGTTCAGCAGAGATTTCCACAAGCCCACCGGATGGTGTATATTGCAAGGCATTGCCCAGCAGATTCGTAAGCACCTGGGTGAGCCGGTCTTCGTCAGCCATAAGAGGAGGTAAATCAGGAGAAGAATTGACGTACAGGTTGACGCCCTTTTCGACAAATTGGGGCTTCAAACGGGCGGCCACCCCCTGGATGAGGCCCCCGACCCCAACCTGACGGCGGTGCAGTTCGTACGCGTAGGCTTCCACCCGGCTGAGTTCCTGCAAATCGTTCACCAGTCTTTGTAGCCGGTCTGCCTCTTGAAAAATCTGTTGGTAAGTCGCTTCGTCGGCAGGGAGCACCCCATCCATCAACCCTTCCAGCGACCCCTTGATGGTGGTCAGCGGGGTACGTAATTCGTGGGTGACATCGCCGATCAACTGGCGGCGCATGGCTTCGGTTCGTGCCAGTTGGGCAGCCATCTGGTTAAAACTTAGCGCGAGGGAACCTAGTTCATCTTCTTGCCCGGGTTGGGAATGCACAGGGACGCGCTCTTCAAATTTGCCTTCTGCGATCCGTTGGCTGGCGCGGGTCATCGCCTGTACGGGTGCAACGACCCGCCGCGTGACAAATAAACTGGCAACCCCAGCTGCAAGTACAGCCGCGAAAGTCGCCAGCAGGAGGACCTCGTTGAGGGCAGCGCGGAAACTGGGGAACAGGTCAGTGTCCATCCCCCCCATCATCCCCATCATTTCACCTGTGCCCATCATCCCGCCCATGTGGCGGTTGAAAGTGGCGGGAATAACAAACTCCGCGGTCATCATGAGAACGACCACGCCTACCAGAATGACCACCAAATAAGAAAAGAAAAGCTTCCATCCCAAACGACGGCGTAAGTTTTGAAACAGGTTCATATCCTTTCATCCTCAAACCGGTAGCCCACGCCGCGTACCGTGGCGATCACGTCCACGCCCAACTTTTGCCGGACATGCCCCAGGTGGACATCCACCACGCGCAGTTCCCCAAAATAATCCCCGCCCCAGACTTTATCTAGCAGCTGTTCCCGGCTGAGGACCATCCCCCGGTGTTCGGCCAACACGCGCAGCAGGTCAAATTCTGTCGTGGTCAAGTCAACGGGTTCATCGTTCACCCACACCAACCGGGCGGCGGTGTCAAGGCGCACATGCCGGAAGGACAACATGTTCCCTTCGATAACGCTGCCTTCCTGCCGCATCCGGCGAAAAGCAGCCTTGATGCGGGCTAATAGCTCGCGTGGGCTGAACGGTTTGGTCAAATAATCATCCGCCCCAACAGAGAGACCAATGATTTTATCCATCTCCTCCGTTTTGGCCGTGAGCAGGATGACGTAGACGTTTGACTCGCGGCGCAGATGGGTGAGCACTTCCAGGCCGTCCATACCAGGAAGCATGATATCCAAAACGATCAGATCGGGTTTGAACGCGCGGGCGGCTTTCAAACATGAAGGGCCATCGGTGGCTGTGTAATATTCATATCCTTCCTGGCGCAAGTAAGCGGTGACAAGATTCAAAATGCCGGGTTCATCGTCAACAACGAGGATTTTTGGCTTGGGCATAGGAATTTCCTTGGAGTAACCAGATAGACGAAGTAGACAGGTACACAAAATAAATAAATCTGCATACCTGTTTACCTGTATACCATGTTTACCTGTCTACATTCAATCCCTACTCCCCGCTCATTTCAACGTAATCCCCATGCCAGGTGTGCAGAAAAACCTGCCGGGTGTACCCATTGACCGAAAGCATCCCGACGACTTCCCCCTCTCTCAAAATGTGGAGGGTGTAGTAGCCGTAGAAGGCGTCGGTGTGTTCATCTGCTTGCGTACCGGGCAGGTAGGTGTCCAAATACCGTTGAGCGCTTTCGACCGCCTCTTCGGGCGTAACAGGCAGGTCGGCTGAAATTTCACCGGGTTGAACGGGGACGTTGCCCGCGTTGCCCATCATC
>DATDOR010000121.1:0-6878 GCA_035293165.1 Anaerolineales bacterium
AGTGACCTCGCCCCAGGCGTTTACTGGCCTTCGCACGAAAGGGCTGAAAGTCCGACGCCCGGATCGCACGGTCGCCACGATGGATCACTCCACCCCCACCCGCTCCCTCGACCTGGCCTTTGTGGACGACATGGCCGCCAAGCAGTTACGCTACTTCGAGCAAAACTGTACCGATTTCGGCATCCGCCTGTACAACCTGAACAGCGACAAACGCGGTATCGTCCATGTCATCGGCCCGGAATTGGGACTGACTCAGCCAGGGATGACCATTGTCTGCGGGGACAGCCACACCGCCACGCATGGCGCGTTCGGCGCGCTGGCGTTCGGCATCGGCACGAGCGAAGTTGAACACGTCCTCGCCACCCAAACCCTGCTCCAATACCGCCCCAAAACCTATAAAGTCGATTTCGATGGCAAACTGGCAAACGGCGTGACCTCGAAGGACATGATCCTCGCCTTGATCGCCAAAACCGGTGTGGGGGGTGGAACCGGGCACGTTTTTGAATATACCGGTGAGGCCGTCCGTTCCCTTTCGATGGAAGCGCGAATGACCCTTTGTAATATGTCGATCGAAGGCGGCGCCCGCGCGGGGATGGTTGCCCCGGACGACACCACGTTCGAATACATCGCCGGACGGGAATACGCCCCCAAAGGCGAAGCATGGGACAAAGCCCTCGCGGGGTGGCAATCCCTGTCCACCGACGAAGGTGCAACCTATGATAATACCGTCACCATTGACGTGAACGCCCTCGAACCGATGATCACCTACGGAACCAATCCGGGGATGGGTATCCCGATTACGGGACGCGTCCCCGACCCCGACCGATTAGGCGATGCCTCCCGAAAGCAGAGCCTCGAAAAAGCGTTGACCTATATGGCCCTCCAACCCGGTCAACCCATCCTCGGCCAGAAAGTGGATGTCGTCTTCATCGGAAGTTGCACCAATTCCCGCATCTCCGATCTCCGGCAAGCTGCCGCATCGATTAAAGGCCGTAAAGTCGCCGACGGGGTACGGATGCTCGTTGTCCCCGGCTCCGAACAGGTGCGCCGCCAGGCCGAGGCCGAAGGGCTGGATCAAGTTTTCAAAGAAGCGGGTGCGGAATGGCGTTTTGCAGGATGCAGTATGTGTATCGCAATGAACGGCGACCAGCTCCAACCGGGCCAATACGCCGTTAGTACCAGCAACCGCAACTTTGAAGGTCGCCAGGGTGCAGGCGGCCGGACGTTTTTAGCGAGTCCGTTGACGGCAGTGGCGACGGCGGTTAATGGGAAGATTACTGATCCGAGAACATTAAACGGCAAATCGTAATTGGTACTTACCCAATTACGAATTACTCCATTACTCATTATGCAACCCTTTACCACTATCACCTCTACTATTCTCCCCCTCCCCCACAACGACGTGGACACTGACCAGATCATCCCGGCGGAGTATTTGAAAGTTACCGATAAGCAAGGGCTCGTCGAGGGGCTGTTCAAACGCTGGAGGACTTTGCCCGATGGCTCACCAAACCCCGACTTCCCGCTCAACAAGCCCGAATACCAGGGTGCGGAAATCCTGCTGGCAGGCGATAACTTCGGGTGTGGCTCCTCCCGCGAACATGCCCCCTGGGCGCTCATTGGATGGGGTTTCCGCGCGGTGATCGGCACCTCATTCGCAGACATCTTCTGCAACAACGCCCTCAAGAATGGACTGCTCCCCATCGTCGTGGACGAAGAAACCCTCCGTGATTTATTCGACCTCGCCGACGAGGCGCCTCAAGCCACACTCGAGGTAGACCTCGCCTCACAAACGGTCACACTCCCTGGTGGGAAACAGGTGTCGTTCCCTATTGATGGATTCAGTAAAGCCTGTATGTTGGAGGGCGTCGACCAGTTGGGTTATTTGCTCAAGCGGGTCGAACAAGTCGAAGCGTTTGAAACTGCTCATGAAAAATAGTACACAGAAAACACAGAGGAAAACAGAAGGCCACAGAAAAATTTAGAGAAATATTCTGTGTCCTTCTGTAAAATCTGCGCCATCTGTGTACCAAAGGACAGCCAATGACCCAAAACACCGTCTTTCTCTACGACACCACCCTTCGCGACGGAACACAGCGCGAAGGGCTTTCGCTTTCCCTCGCGGACAAGCTCAAGATTGCCCAAAAGCTGGATGAATTCGGGATGCACTACATCGAAGGCGGCTGGCCCGGATCGAACCCGAAAGATGCCGAGTTTTTTGAAGCGGTCCAGGGGATGACGTTTAAGAATGCGAAAATCGCGGCGTTTGGCTCAACCCGCAAGAAGGATACCCGCCCCGAAGATGACCCGAACATCCAGGCACTGGTCGCGGCGATGACCCCAGTCGTAACACTCGTCGGGAAAAGTTGGGATTTGCACGTCCGCGATGTACTCGAAGCCGACCCGGAAGAAAACCTGGCGATGATCAGCGAGAGTGTGGCGTACATAAAAAGCCTGGGCAAGGAAGTGGTTTACGACGCCGAACATTTCTTCGACGGCTACAAGGCCAACCCCGAATACGCCTTGCTCACCGTCAAAGTCGCCGCCGAAGCGGGCGCGGACTGTGTCGTCTTGTGCGACACGAACGGGGGCACGCTTCCGTGGGAATTGACCGACATCGTCCGTACTGTGTCTGAGCAATTGACCGCCCCGCTCGGCATCCACACCCACGACGATGGGGGATGCGGGGTGGCGAATTCGCTCGCCGCGATCGCGGCCGGTGCGATTCACGTTCAGGGCACAATCAACGGGTACGGGGAGCGAGTAGGCAACGCCAATCTTTGCACCATCATCCCCGATTTGCAAATCAAAATGGGCAAAACCTGCGTCCCACCTGAAAACCTGATCCGGCTGATGGAACTCTCGCACTTTATCGCCGAACTAGCGAACCTGCCCCACGACGAACACATGCCCTATGTCGGCAAAAGTGCGTTCGCCCACAAAGGCGGCATCCACGTTGCCGCGATGCGGAAAAACGAGGCCAGTTACCAGCACATTGACCCGACGCTTGTTGGCAACGAACGGCGCACGGTGGTCTCAGAACTCTCCGGGCGCGGCAACATTCTCGACAAAGCGAAAGAGTACGGCGTGGACGTGAACAATGCACAGGTGCGCGAGGTGCTGACACAAATCAAGGAACTCGAAAACATGGGCTTTTCATACGAGAGTGCAGAGGCCTCAATTGCCGTCATGATGCGCCGGATGCAACCCGACTACCAGCCCTTTTTTGAACTGCTCGACTTCACCGTGCTGGTCAAAAACCGGAAAGAGAACGGCGGGCCGGGTGCAGACATTGCCGATGCCACCGTCAAAGTGCGCGTGGGTGATCAGGTGATGCATACTGCCGCGGAGGGCAACGGCCCGGTAAATGCCCTCGACCAGGCGTTACGCAAAGCCCTGCTGGGGGCCTACCCGGCCCTCGCGGGGGTTCGTCTTGCCGATTACAAAGTTCGCATCCTCAACGGCGATCAAGGCACTGCGGCAGGCGTGCGCGTGTTGATCGACTCGGAAGACGGACACCGCCGCTGGAGTACAGTTGGCGCGAGTACCAACATCATCCAGGCAAGCTGGCAAGCAATTGTGGATAGCCTGGAATTTGCATTGCTAAACGGAAATGGGAAATGAAAGCAAAACTCGTTCTTCTCCCTGGTGACGGGATTGGTCCGGATGTGGTCGGTGCAGCGGTGCAGGTATTGAATGCCGTCGGCCAGAAATTCGGGCACACATTTGAAACCGAAACGCATTTGATGGGCGGGTGCGCGATTGACGAATTTGACACCCCCTTGCCCGAAAAAACGCTCAGCGCGTGCCTGCAATCGGACGCTGTCCTGCTCGGCGCGGTGGGTGGTCCGAAGTGGGATGACCCCAACGCAAAAGTCCGCCCGGAACAGGGATTGCTCGGTGTTCGTAAAGGGTTGGGGTTGTTCGCCAACCTGCGCCCGGTCAAGCTCCACCCCGAATTATTGGATGCGTCTCCGCTGCGCCGCGAACGGCTGGAGGGGGTGGATTTGCTTGTCGTCCGCGAACTGACCGGAGGTTTGTATTTCGGCCCACGTGAACGCCGTCAGGTCAATGGGGAGATGCAAGCGTATGACACGATGGTTTATTCGGAACACGAAATACGCCGCGTGGCGCACCTGGCATTTCAGGCCGCACGTAGGCGGCGAAAAAAAGTGGCTTCAGTAGACAAAGCCAATGTCCTTGAATCTTCCCGGCTTTGGCGTCAGACCGTCGCCGAAGTCGCGAAGGATTACCCGGATGTGGCGTGCGAAAATGTGCTGGTGGATGCCGCCGCGATGTATCTAGTCACCCGCCCGGCGTCGTTCGATGTGATGGTGACAGAGAATATGTTCGGAGACATCCTGACTGATGAGGCATCCGTGCTGTCCGGCTCGATGGGGAATCTACCCTCCGCCTCGCTGGGGGACGATCTGAACGGGCACGGCCACCCGCGCGGGTTGTACGAACCTATCCATGGCTCGGCCCCGGACATCGCGGGAAAGGGGATCGCCAACCCAATCGGCACGATTCTGTCACTAGCGATGCTCCTGCGCCATTCGCTGGGTTTGGAAACCGAAGCCCGGGCAGTGGAAAACGCGGTGGATGCGGCAATCAACGCGGGGTACCGGACGGCAGATTTGTCCCGGAATGGGAATAAGCCGCTTTCGACGGAAGAGATAACGGAAGTGTTTGTCAAGCAGGTGTTAGATATTCAGTTTTAGGTATTGGAGCGAATATCTACTATCGAGTATTCCTTTCTGTAATTTTTCAAGGAGTGATTATATGAAACCCAACTTTATCTGGATTAATGGCGAATTCGTCCCGCACGAGGATGCGGATGTTGACGTGTTCGCGCCTACCCGTCAGACTTCGCATCTAGTTTTTGAAGATATCCGGTGCTTTGACACCCCCAACGGCCCAGCGGTGTTCCGGCTCGGCGATCATCTGGAACATTTTTTGGAAGCCATTCGTGCGCGGGGCTACGATGTCCAGTACGATGTCGATGACCTGTGCGATACGGTTTACCGAACCGTGAATTATAACGGTATCCGCGAGGGAAGTATCCGCCCGGCAATGTATTTGAATGGCGGCCACAACGATATTCCCAAGTTAGCCGTTGCCACATGGTCATGGCCTGCCTTTACGGAAAGCGAGAACAAAGAGTGGGGCTTTAAAAAAGCCATGGCAATGAATTCGGGCGATATTCCTGAACGTGCCGCATTGTTTTTGGTGGACGAACAAAAAATTTATACCCCGCCCAGCGCGATTTTCGGCAACCGGGTGATCCGGGACTCTGTGATTACCCTTGCCCGCGATTTGGAGATCCCTGTCTTCGTACAACCGCTCAGTCGCGAATGGTTATACCGCGCAGACGAGGTGTTCCTGAGTACGGTGGTGGCAGAAATTACTCCCGTTCGAGAAGTAGATGGTCGCCCCTCGCGAACCGAGTGCCCCGGCCCGGTCACCCGCGCCCTGCAATCCGCCTTTTTTGAAACCACACGTGGCCGCGGCCGCCGCTCTTCCGAATGGCTGGAATGGGTATGGGGATCGTTTGTTGGCCTCTAAAATTAGGTGATCGAAGAAATCCAATCATTCACAGAATCACAAAATTGGAGTTATTTATGAAATCCGACTTTATCTGGATGGACGGTAAAATGGTCCCTTTTGCCGACGCGAAAGTACATCTTCATTCACCCAGTTTGCACTACGGGCCAGGGGTTTTCGAGGGGGTACGCTGTTACGACACGGCACATGGCCCGGCGACGTTCAGGCTGTGGGAACACATGGTGCGGTTCACCCGCTCGATTCATGTCCTGGGTTTCGACTCTCCATACAGCGTCGAAGAACTGCGCGATGCCGTCCACGAAACCATCCTCGCCAACCAATTCCGCGCGTGTTACATTCGCCCGTTGATGTACCTGGAAGGCCCGCTCGCTCTCAACCTGGACGAAACTTTCCCGCATGTCTCCGTGTCCGTCTGGGAGTGGGGCACCTTCCTGGGCAAGGAAGCGCTCGAAAAAGGCGCGACAGCGATGGTTTCTTCGTTCACCCGGATGCATGCCAACTCCAGCATGACCAAAGCGAAGATCACCGGACAGTACGTCAACTCGATGCTGGCAAAATCTATGGCGCTCAAGATGGGCGTCAAGGAAGCGATTTTGCTGGACACCGAAGGATTTGTCGCAGAATGTAGTGGCGAAAACATTTTCCTCATCCGGGACGGCAAGATTTTCACCCCGCCCAGAGCGACTATTCTCGAAGGCATTACCCGTGACTGCGTGATTACCCTGGCGCACGATCTGGGCTATGAAGTGATTGAAGAGACCATCTCCCGCGACCAGCTTTACATCGCCGATGAGATTTTCGTCTGCGGGACAGCGGCGGAAGTAACTCCGGTCAGCCAGATTGATTTTCGCAAGATCGGCCCCGGGAAACGCGGTCCTATCACGAAAGAAATTCAGGAGGCGTTCTTTGAAAATACCAGGGGAAACGGGAGATATTCGGAGAAGTGGTTGGATTGGTCATGGAGTACGTCTCCCCCAGACCCATATCACGCTAAAGAATATCCACATGATCCCGCTCACGCCCGTGCCCAAATAAAAAGATAATGGCCGGTAGTGCAGCACGATCTCATGCTCCCCTGGTGGGACAGAAACCCCCCTGAATAAGTAATCCGCAGGCAAGACATCCCTCGCTTCCCCATCCACCTCCGCGACCCATCCGGGATACCAGGTGTCGGCGATAACCAACCAGCCAGATGCTTCGGCATTTACTCTCAGATGGATTTCGTTCGGCGTTTCGCTGAGTTTTGTCACCACGCCTTGTGCAGCTATCAAACGGTCATCTCCACAGACCCATTCAGCGTTGGTTTTAAAGCC
>DATDOR010000122.1:0-4824 GCA_035293165.1 Anaerolineales bacterium
CGGGCTTCAATTTCGCGGCGTTTGAGGACGCCGATGACGTTGAGGGTGTCTGTGGGAGGGGGCATAGGGAAATGGGGATAGGGAGTAGGGGGTGGGAGGGAGGGATGAAGTTAAGAAGTGATCGATAAGATAGTTGGAAGAAATATATCACATTCTTTTTGGGAATTTGGGTTACACTATTTTAGTCAGGAATAAAAATTAAGCAGGAAGTAAGAAGAAACCCATTTCAAACCTCTCATACACCTAATCACTCAATCACCCAATCCCATGTTGTACGAATTTTTTTTACTGGTTCAGCAACCACGCGTACGCGGGCGCGCCCTTAAGCATTGGGTTTTGTGGATCGGAGCGACAGCTTTCGGGTGGGCGGTAGCCGGATTTGCTGGTTTGCCGCTTGGGCGGATTGTGGTGGCAGAGCGAGGGATGGATTCCGTTTTTTCTGCAGTCACGACAATGGGATTGTTTGGGATGTTGATCGGAGGGATGATTGGGGTGAGCCAGTGGATGTATTTACGGTGGCGCATTCGGAGGGCCACCTGGTGGATTCCGGCAACCGCGTTGGGATGGGGCATTGGCCTTCCCCTGGCTTTGTCGATCAATTTGTTGGCCGGGTTAGGGCTTTCCGCGATTTTATATGGGGTGGTGATTGGGGGAACGGTTGGATTGGGGCAGTGGATGTTACTTAAACAGTGCGCCACTCCAGCAGGCAGGTGGGTTTTTACGTCTGTGGTGGCGATTCCGTTAGGGATCATGCTAGTGGGGTATGTCGATCAGCGATTGTTATTGAATGTCGGAAATCAATGGGAAGAAGTGCGGTGGTTTACAGCCGTTTCCGGCGGGATTGCCGGTTTAGCTGTTGGGCTATTAACAGGGGTAACTTTACTGGCTTTGCTAGCCCGGCAGAGAGAAAATCTATAGGGGAAACTCGCTTGACGCCTCACTGGGCTTTATGCTAGTATGGATATACACTTTTCGTTGAAAGGCTGTTCGTCAAAGGAGAAGAAACATGAAAATAAAGCACCTCATATTCATTTTGGTATTGGTTCTATCTTTAGGCTTGGCAGCTTGTACTCGTTCAGCGTCTGAGTCGCCTACCGCAGTGCCTGATGCTGGAACAACAGACACTGAAGGCACTGGACAACCCCCAAGCAACATGGAAACAGCCGTCGCAGGTGGGGGTTTCGCAACGCAAACGGCTCAAGCTGAAGAAGCACAGGGTCAGCAACCCGTGGCAACTGAACCAGCACCAACCGCTGAAGCACCCTCAGGCGAGGAATCTCAACCAACCGAAGCCCCCACAGCAGAAGAACCTGCCGCGGAACCGACTGAAGTACCTACCGCAACGGGAGGAAGCTGTACATCCCCTTACACTGTTCAATCTGGTGAGTGGATCTGGTCCATTGGTCGTAAATGTAATATTTTGCCGCGGGCGATCATTGATGCCAACAATCTGGCTTGTTACTATGATCTGGCTGGTCGGCTCCAATGCCCAATCTATGCGGGAACTCAACTGGTATTGCCTGCAAATGCACCGCCCTTTGTCGGGCCATAAAACTTTTCATTACCGGTGGGTAGAGGTAATTCCGCCTGCCTCTACCCATTGGGGAAACTTGGGTTTGCGGAATCTCCAGGTGTCACTACCCCGAAAATGCGATTTGAAACAATTAAATCCGAATTAAAGTATAAGGGGCGCGTTTTTGATCTTCGCAGAGACCAGGTTCGGTTGCCAGATGGACAGGTCACAGTTTTAGATATTGTCGAACATAATGGCGCTGTAACGCTGATTCCGGTAGATGTGGATCATCATATTTGGCTGGTCCGTCAATATCGCCACGCGGTAGGCCTTGAGTTGTTAGAACTGCCTGCCGGGGGGATGGAACAGAATGAAGATCTTTTCGAATGTGCCCAACGTGAACTCAGAGAAGAGATCGGCATGGCATCTGGTTCCATGGAAAAAGTGGGCGCCTTCTACCTGGCGCCTGGCTATTCAACAGAGTTCATGCATGTTTTTTTAGCACGTGAATTGTCTCCCGCACCTTTGCCCGGAGATATGGATGAAATCCTGCATATAGAAAAATACTCCATATCAGAGGTTTTTACGATGGTATCTCAGGGAGCCATCCAGGATGCCAAATCATTGGCTGCTTTATTCCTTGTTCAACCAATTTTGATGAATTTATAGGAATTTGGTTGTTCCTGATTTCACTAGCTTGCTCTACTTCTCCAGCCATGCTATAATAGCTCCATACCCCCAAATGGTTGTGGTCAATTTGTCTATTCAGGATTTGGAGGGGCGGTCATCCAAATTCTTTCAGAGAATTTATTGTTTATATGATACTGTTTTTCCCGCGAACCTCTCTATGTCAATCTACCTGACAATAAGCGGATAAAAATATTTAATCCCCTCAATTGGTTTATTCAAACACATGTGTAAGGCTGTATCGCTTTGCGACTGACGTGTATTGTATATCTTCCTATCGCAAGGAAAGATCATTCGCTTAAAACACACCTATCCCTCTATTCAAACATTAGTGCAGTTGCTCAGTTTTGTTGCTGAGAAATTGTAATTTTACATACTTGGAAGAAGAAAATGAGCAAAATACTTGAAATGGAAAATTCTAGCCTCGCCGATTTGCGCAGTAGGGCAAGAGAACTTAAGGTACCTGGTGCAAGCCGTTTGAAAAAAGAAGACCTGGTATTGCGTATTCACCAGATCGAAGCTGAACAAAATGGCCTTGAAATTCGCGGCGGCATTTTGGAAATCATGAATGATGGCGTTGGTTTTCTACGCACAGGCCATTATCAGGCCGGGCAGGATGATATCTACGTCTCCCAAACTCAAATTCGCCGGTACCAACTCCGGGGCGGGGATATGATTATTGGGCATGTACGCCCGCCTCGCGATTCCGAACGGCATTATGGATTATTGAAGGTGGAAAGCGTTAACGGCTTCGATTCCGAAGAGACGAAAAGACGGCCATCGTTCGAATCCCTCACCCCCATCTTTCCTGATGTACGTTTTGATTTGGAAACAGACCGCCACACCATCTCGACCCGGTTGATCAACTTGATAACGCCGATTGGACGTGGGCAGCGTGGGCTGATCGTTTCCCCGCCAAAATCCGGTAAAACGACCATCCTCAAACAAATCGCCAATTCCATCTCCACGAAATATCCTGGCGTTCATCTTATGGTCGCCCTCATAGGGGAACGCCCTGAAGAAGTGACCGATATGGATCGCTCTGTGGATGCAGAAGTAATCTCTTCAACCTTTGACGAACCAGTGACTTCTCATGTGCGCGTCGCTGAAATGGTGCTCGAACGCGCAAAAAGACTGGTGGAAATCGGGCGAGATGTCGTGATCTTAATGGACTCGATCACCCGTCTCGCACGTGCGTACAACCTCGTCGTCAACCCCTCCGGGCGGACCCTTTCTGGTGGAATTGACCCCTCTGCACTCTACCCGCCCAAACGATTCTTCGGGGCAGCCCGTAATTTGGAAGAAGGCGGTTCCTTAACGATCATCGCGACCTGTCTGGTAGACACAGGCTCTCGCATGGATGATGTCGTGTACGAGGAATTCAAAGGGACAGGCAATATGGAATTACACCTGTCCCGCCGCTTGCAAGAACGCCGCATTTATCCGGCCATTGACATTGAACGCTCCTCCACGCGTCGTGAGGAATTGCTTCTCGGCCCGGACATCACCCCACGTGTATGGCTGATGCGCCGGATGTATGGGCAAATGGTTGCACCCCCACCGAATGGGGCCGGATTAGACATTACGAACGCTACCGAGGCGATTCTCCAGCGAATAACGAAAACGAGCGACAACATGGAATTTCTCGAAACCCTGACAGACCTGTGATCGACAAGAAGGTTGCTAATAAAACGCGCGTCGCCGCCGGTTCGGGGCCTGCTGACCGTTTGATTTCACTCATCGGATGGATCATTGCAACAGGGTTTGTCGGATTTGCGGTTTATGTTTGGCAGGCTCGTCCAGAACTACCTCTGTGGTTCTCTCAGGCCGGAGTTTCCCCAATGCCTTTGCCTGCTGCGGACGTTGCAACAGAAGAGTCTGCTCCGCAGGAGTCCAATCATTCAGAAGTAGTATCATTGCCTCCGTTTCCAGGAGAAGCAACACCTTTTTCAGTTTCCCGTACCCCTAATCTACATACCACCATCCCAACCCGCCCGAGAACTGAAATTTTACAATATAAGGTTGAGACAGGCGACTCCGTCTTTGGAATCGCCGAGTTCTTTGGCATTGAACCCGAAACCGTCTTATGGGCAAATTACGATTTACTCAACGACAACCCTGATTTTCTCGAACCGGGGATGGAACTCTATATCCCCCCCGTGGATGGCGTATACTATCAATCGCAGGAAGGAGATACATTGGATTCAATTGCTTCTGAATTTGAAGCTGATATTGATGACATCCTGGGCTTTTTAGGAAACAATATTGACCTTTCCAGTCCTGTGATCGAGCCAGACGCAATGGTAATGATCCCGGGTGGCCATCGCGAATTCCGCCAGTGGCTGATCCCCACCATTCCGCGCGGGGCGGCCGGGGTGAACACCACCGCCCTCGGCCCGGGGGCGTGCAGCGGAAGTTATGACGGGGCGTATGGCTCGGGCGCGTTCATCTGGCCGACGAACCAGCATTTCCTTTCCGGGAATGATTACTGGTCGGGCCATTTGGGGTTGGATATTGCCGCCGTTCAGGGGGACTCGATTTATGCCTCAGATGCGGGTGTGGTCGTCTTTGCTGGTTGGGCGAATGGAGGCTATGGAAACACCGCCATGATCGATCATGGCAAC
>DATDOR010000123.1:0-4375 GCA_035293165.1 Anaerolineales bacterium
GGTTGTACAACCCCCACGCCCACCTTTTTTTCGGCTGTTTCTTACTCTGAGCCGAGTAGTTGCCAATTTTTATGGTCTGCCTGTAATGATACACGGTGCGGGATTGCTGACTTTGACAGTTTGCCCATCCGGGAAAGTAATCAATGTGACTTCCATATCGCGCGAAACGGTCAACCCACGAAACCGAATTTTGACCGGCCAGGGGAATGGATTATTCCCTTTTAGCCCCACCTTCCATGGAGAATATAAATTAACGCCCAATATCTGTAAAAACCAGCCAACAGGCGGCAAGCCCGAAAGGGCATTTCGTTCGCCAATCCCCTGCCCGGTGGCGGAATGAAAATGCTTACGAAATGTGCCAGATTTCCGCAAATTTTTCACCATCGCGTCCATTAACCTGGAAAGCAGTTCGGCAGCCAGGACCTGGTATCCATATTGCACCAATCCTTCCCCTATCAGGGCATTCCACGGGAGCCAGACAGTTTCACAGATCTCGGCCACCTCCTGGGCACGGCTCTCCGGTGCAGGGCAAGCCGGTAAACCGTACCCATGCCAATAGCGGCTGGGGCGCATAATATGTTTCTTGATCATATGCTCCGCCTGTTCAGGAGACGGAACTCCAGCCCAAAGTGGGGTAAACAACGTTTGATCATGAAAGCCAAAATCCACAACGTGGACAAGCACCTGATCTTCAGGTTGGATATTGTCAATTTCAATCTTTTCAAGCGTAGTAAAAACCTGTTTTGAGACACCAGTACCCAGCCCCAAAGACCATCGAAAGGTATCAGGGGTAAGTTCTTCTACTTGCTCCATTTTCAGTGTGTCCGCGCCGGCAATAATGACTTTCGCCTCCCGTGCCCATTCCCCCTCGGAGTGAATTCGAACCAATAAGCGGCATGGTTTGTCTAACTGGAATCGGGTCAGATTGATCGTCCCCGGGCCTTTGCGTTTTCCGACCTGTTTCCCCGATGGGCTGATGTGTGTTTCTCGATCAAGATATCGGTAGGCGGCTGTATCGTCGTCCCACGCGCGCGTGAGCGCAGTTTTTAATCTTTCGATTTTCTGGTTTAGATCGTGAATGGGACCGAGCCGCCCCAATTTACGCGCCATCTTCAACAGGCTTTGTGCTTCTCGAAAAAGCATCCCTGTCAAGGCAGGGCTTTCAAACAGACTGATATCTGCACCCTGCGACCAGGATTGCCAATAAGCAAACAGAGGATTGTCCTCGAATCCTGTCTGAACAGGATGGCTCCATTCAGGAATACCATCCCCATCACGGTCATTTCGAGGATCGAACCAGTAGTTGAAAAATTTGAGCAAAGGAGATAATACTTCGTCGAGGAAAGTTTGGTCTTCGTCGCTTAAGTAAATTTTCCAGGCCAGGCTGCAAAGAATGGGGGTTGCAAGAATACCCGTGCGCCGTCCATTTAAACCGGGTTTCCAGTCAATATGTCCATCTTCATTTTGCGTGGCAAGAAAGTTTCGAAGCAGACCTTGCGCCAGTTTGGGGTAGGCAGGCAACAGGGCCTCGCACAAATGCCAGGTATCCAGCGGAGTCTGGCCATCCCAAAGATGGCCGTATTCGCTGCCATCGCTGCGGAGCGAGTGCCCCTGGTCGGGCAAGCGGGTCTGCACCCAGGATGCGTAAGGGAGAAATTCGGTGGGGCCATGAAGCAGATTGAGGGCCGTTTTCTGGCCTAGATCGAAAATCATGTTCCAGTTCGGGTTTCCAGTTTCGATCTCAACCTGGGATGCATTGGTCATTTCGATCCGGGCATATTCGGCATCCCAATCACGAGCCGCCGTGGTACGTGCCAGGGTAAAGGAGGCTTCCGGGTCAGCGAGAGCCGCAGCCACCCAGGTAAACCGGCGCTCCAGGCCGGGAAGGAGATCCATGTGTGCAATCAGGCTGGGATATGGGCTGTGGATAGCTTCTAGCCCCCCAGTCATAAAGATGACTGGGGATAAACCCTGAACCTGGCCCTGAAGCACATGGACGGATTGGTATTGTGTAGGGGACATACGCTGCCCCTCCCCGGCAGGGACGAGGATCGCGGCCCATTCAAGCCGGAGACTGCGCGGGGTGACGCCACTGTTGATGACACGAATTCTTCCGGCCAGGACATTTGAAAAAGCGACCCAATATTCAAACACGACATCAATCCCCGCGAATGGGGCGCACGTCAACAGGGCATAATTGGGGAAAAAACGGTGAATAGCAGGCGGGCTGCTGAACTCATCCGGATCGGTGACAACGACGCTTTTTTCGACAAAACGCGGGAAGAGACGCATACTACGCGCCCGCAGACCATACGTGGTTTGCAGGGAAAGGGCCGCCGGTTCCCCGGTACGAAGATGCAATTCCCAGATTTGATCGTCGAAATAGTTCAGTTGAGTCAAGCGCGCGTCGGCCGCCAGGATAAGGGACGGCAGAGCGTCGCGTTGCAATTGCCATTCGCGCATAATGAATATTGTACATGAGGATTGGGTATAATCAGGGAGATTCAACCTATATTTCGGAGGTTTTTCCTATGAAAACGACTTTTTTACTGGTTGTCATCCTGGATGATCTGGACCGGTTGCCCGATTTGTTGACTGCCTGGCGCGAGATCGGCGTAGGGGCAACTTTGGTCCGCAGCCAGGGAGGGTATCGCGTATCGTCCTGGCTAAAACGCATTGGCCTGGGCGGATTACAGCGATTGCTAGAACAGGAAGAGACGGTTCATACACAACAATTGCTCCTCAGTCTGGTTCAGGAAGAGGAATTACTTAACAAGGCAATTGGGGAGGCAGAACGCGTCATCGGCGGGTTTGATCGTCCGCACAGTGGGCTACTTTTCACACTCCCGGTTGGGAATATGTTGGGAGCATCCAAATGGAGAAAGCCTGCTCAAAAGACGAGAGAAGAGGAGGAGCGCTGGTTTGAGGTGGACAAGGGGATTTTTGCCCGGATTGATCCCGAAACACCGGTCTCTGAAATTGCAAAGATTCTGGATATTAGTCCCTGCCAGGTTCACCGTACCGACACGATCGAGGAGGTTGTACGGGTGATGCTGGCAAACCCGTCCGTGAAGGTCGTCAGTGTTGTGAATGACGAAAACCACCTGGTCGGATTGATTGAGACGACGACCCTTTCCGAGTCACTTTTCTTTTCTATTTTCCCCGAAGCGTATTTGTCCGATTTTCGAGACGTGGACGAAGTATTAGATTTCGTGAAGCAGCCACACAATGTCCACATGGCTGCGGACATCATGCAAGAACCTGTGTTTGTCCGGTTGGATGATACGCTCAAGAAAGCATTCAAGGTGATGCACAAGCGCAAACTCGCGGGAGTCCCGGTTGTGGATAGCCAGAATCGCGTGGCGGGGTATATCAATCTGCTGGAACTGCTGGCCGTGTGTTTTTTGAAAAGCAACAGTGATGTGAAGTCCGGGGAGCCAGCCGATGCATGAAGCAACCATAGCTGGAATCATTTTCCTTGCCACTTACGCCATCATCGTGAGTGAAAAAGTACACCGGACGGCCGCAGCCCTCGCCGGAGGGTTGTTAATGATCCTGCTTGGCATTGTTCGCCAGGAAGTCGCATTTCACGCAATTGACCTTAACGTGATCTTTTTACTTGCGGGGATGATGATGATCGCGGCGATTATGGCCGAGACAGGCATTTTCCAATGGCTGGCCGTGCAAGCCGTCCGCATGGGAAAGGGTGAACCCATTCGGATCATGATCATCCTTGCGCTTATCACTGCGGTGACCTCCGCACTGTTGGATAACGTGACTGTTGTCGTTTTGATTACTCCGGTGATTTTGTTTGTCGCCTCCAACCTGGGGGTCAGCCCTGTGCCGTTGTTGCTCAATACGGTGATGGCGTCCAACATCGGCGGCGCGGCGACACTCATCGGCGACCCGCCCAACATCATCATCGCAAGCGCCGCCCGCATTGATTTTGCGACTTTCCTCGTCAATATGGGGCCGCCTGTGCTGATCACATTAGCGGGATTCTCTGCATTGATGTATTTCCAGTTTCGAAAATCCCTTGTCATCCCTGCCGAACGCCGCAAGATTGGCCGGCAATTACAAACCGCCGATTTGATTACGGATCGCAAACTGCTGATCCAAAGCCTGTTTGTCCTGGGGTTGGTGCTGCTGGCCTTTTTGCTGCACTCTGTTCTCCCGCTCGAACCTGCCACCATTGCCCTGGCAGGCGCGACGCTGCTGCTCATCATCACCCGGCATGACCCGCAAAAGGTGCTCGAAGATGTAGAATGGACGACTCTGATGTTTTTCGTCGGTCTCTTCATCACCGTTGAGGCGGTGGTTGAAGTGGGCTGGATTGACCGGGTCGCCGGCGCGCTGCTCGACTTCACAGCTGGCA
>DATDOR010000124.1:0-3114 GCA_035293165.1 Anaerolineales bacterium
CAAGCAGACTTTCGCCTGGATTCACCTCGGTTTGCACGCATTTGGCTGGCTGAAATATTAAACTTAAAAATTGAAGACGCTGAATAAAAACGCATTTCCAGCTAAAAACGAATGAGCCGAAAATCTTAATACTAACCTTCACCGCCCTAACAGCGTTTTCAGGCGCTGATCGATAACCAACTCGCCTCAAAAATTCTGGCTCTTTGGGATTTGCCGTGGTTAATGCCAGATTTTGGGGTGTGAGTGGGGTGTACACCCCACTCACACCCCAAAATCTGGGGACCTCCCCGCCGATTCCCAAAGAACCTTAATTCTTTCACGGCTGGAACTGAAACAGAAAAGGTAACTACTCAGCCGGCAAGGGGATACTTTCTCTCTTAGCCTGTGCAGTTACCAGAAAAGTTTAAATGGGTCTACCATAATTGTAACCGTTCACTTGGTGAGGGGATTACCCGAAAAAATGGTGTCCGCAGGGGGTGTACACCCCCTGCGGACACCATTTTTTCGGGTTCTTACCCCCTGCAGGTGGGGGAACTGAACGGTTACCCATAATTAACGGGGTGTGAGAATTTCCCACTAAAAACGGAAGAGCCGTTTAAATTTACTACCGGAATTCATCGACCTGGCAGGAAAGTTCGATTAGACTTATATCGAAATCCCTCCTTGCATATGTGCTTGGAAAGATTCTCATCTCCAGCACGGACAAATGAAGAACAATGAGAAGAAACAAAACCCCTATGCTTTTCCCTCCCCCCTCCCAGGTCCAACACATCGCCATCATAGGCACCGGCGTCATCGGCTCCGGCTGGGCCGCACACTTTCTGCGGAACGGCATGGATGTCACCGCCTACGACCCCGCCCCGGATACGGAAAGCAAACTCCGCCAGAAAATCGAAACCGTCTGGCCCACGCTCGCCCGGCTCGGTCTTCGCCCAAACGCCAGCCCGGACCGGTTGCGGTTCGTCCATTCGCTCGAAGAAGCGGTTACGGACGCCGAATTCATCCAGGAAAACACCCCCGAACGCCTGCCCGTCAAAATCGCCACGCTGACCGCCATTGACGCCGCCGCGCCCCCGGATAGCCTCATTGCCAGCAGTACGTCCGGCTACGGGATGACCGAAATGGCCGTCAACGTCCGGCATCCCGAACGCTGTGTTGTCGCCCACCCGTTCAACCCACCCTACCTGATGCCCGCCGTCGAAGTCGTCGCCGGAAAAAAAACAAGCCCCGAAGCCCACCAATGGGCGGTGGATTTTTACCGAGCCACCGGCAAACAGCCGCTCAAACTGACCAAAGAAACCCCCGGCTTTGTCGCCGACCGGATCATGGAAGCGGTCTGGCGGGAAATCTTACACATGATCAACCACGACATGGCGACTGTCGAAGAGATTGATATGTCCGTTCGTTACGGCCCCGGTCTGCGTTGGGCGATGATGGGACCGTTAACCGTCCTGCACCTGGGCGGCGGCGCGGGCGGGATGGCGCACCTCATCCACCAGTTTGGCCCCTCACTCCAATCTCCCTGGACGTTTCTTGGAGCACCCGAACTCACTGACGATCTCGTCCAAAAAGTCATCGAGGGCTGCGAACGCCTGACTGAAGGCATCCCCATCCACGAACTGGAAGCCGAACGGGATGATTTGCTGATCCAGATGCTCGAAAGACTGGACAAAAGCCGCCTCTGGCACATCGGCAACCGGCATGTCAAACGCACGAAATGGCAGCCCTCTCCCGAACCCCCGCGGTGGCGAGCCGGAGACCCCATCGCTGCCCCACTCGATCTATATCACTGCACCGTTGACCCCGAATGGATTGACTACAACGGCCACATGACCGAAGCCGCCTATCTCACCGCGTTTGGGTGGGCATCGGACGCAATCTTTCACTACATCGGCATTGACGACTCCTACCGGGCCAGTGGTAACTCCTACTACACCGTCGAAACCCACCTCAACTACTACCGCGAGTGCAGCACCGGCGATCCCCTCCGGTTCACCACCCAAATCCTGGATATTGACGACAAACGCCTGCACCTGTTCCATCACATGTACCACGCCACAAGTGGCGAATTGCTCTGCACCACCGAACAAATGCTCCTCCACGTCGACATGCACGCCTCCCGATCCAGCCCTGCCCGCCCCCACGTGCTGGAAGCGTTGGCTGCCATCATGGAAATTCACCGGATTTTGCCAATTCCCCTAGAAGTTGGAAGGCAAATGGCAATTAGAAAAAAGAACTAGGGCTGTAACCGTTCACTTGGTGAGGGGATTATCCGAAAAAATGGTGTCCGCAGGGGGTGTACACCCCCTGCGGACACCATTTTTTCGGGTTCTTACCCCCTTCAGGTGGGAGAACTGAACGGTTACCTAGGGCTTACGTATGGTGCCGGTGGAGTTTATTGAAACCAGCAATTTGTGTCTCGAAAACGTGGTTTCGGCAGGCTCAACCGACGTTTTCTAACTATAATGCGTAATTCTTGTAAATAATCCCATTTTTCAGGAGCCAGTATGAACCTCACCCTCACCGATGAACAAAAAATGATCGTCAAAACCGCCCGCGCCTTCGTTGAAAAGGAACTCATCCCCTACGAAGACGAAGTCGAACGCACCGGCGAAGTGCGCCCGGAACTGCAAAAACAAATCCGGGAAAAGGCCCTTCAAAACGGCCTGTACGCCCCCAACATGCCCGAAGAATTTAGCGGTGGCGGCCTAGATGCCGTTTCCCTGACGCTGATGGAAATGGAATTGGGCAAAACCAATTACGCCCTCCAATCCTTTGTCGCCCGCCCCAGCAACATCCTCCGCGCCTGCCAGGGCGAACAAGTCGAACGTTATCTCCTCCCAACCGTGCGGGGCGAGCGGGTGGAATGTCTCGCGATGTCCGAACCCAACGCGGGGTCCGACCTGCGCGGGATGGAGTGCCGCGCAGTCCGCGACGGCGACGAATACGTCATCACCGGCACAAAACACTTCATCAGCCACGCGGACGTTGCCGATTACGTCATCCTGTTCGCCGCGACTGGGGAAGATCAAACCCCACGCGGGCCTCGCAAAAAAATCACATCCTTCTTCGTGGACAAGGGAACGACGGGGTTCACCGTCAAACGGGGGTATG
>DATDOR010000125.1:0-4794 GCA_035293165.1 Anaerolineales bacterium
CATGATGCTGGGCAAAGCGATGCCTTCTTTCCTGTGGAGCGGCCTATCTTGCACCTATCAAGCGGAAATCACCGAACCCGCTTTGCCTAATGCGGAGTGGGTGAAGGTCAAAACCCGTTACGGAGGGATTTGCGGAACCGATATTGGGACCATCCACCTGCGTACCAGCCCTTATTTCTCACCCTATTCGTCGTTTCCATTCACGCTAGGGCACGAAAATACCGGAACGATTGCGGAGGTCGGGGCGGAGGCAGGAGACTGGCAAGTGGGCGAGCGCGTGGTGATCGAACCTCATCTTTGGTGTCGCCCGCGCGGGTTTAAGGACCTATGCGAATACTGCGCGCGAGGGGAAACGAAGCTCTGCAAACATTTCCGGGAGGGGACATTGGCTCCAGGAATCCTTACAGGTGCATGCAGAGATACCGGGGGCAGTTGGAGTTCTCATTTTGTTGCTCATTCTAGCCAAATCTATCGGGTTCCAGAACAAGTGACTGATGAAAACGCTTTGATGGTGGAACCATTTTCCGTCGGTTTACATGCCGCACTTCAATTCTGGCCTGGGGATCATAAACGCGTTTTGATTCAGGGGGCGGGGACAATTGGGTTGGTAACGCTGGCCGCGCTGCGCACACTGGGATCAAAAGCCAATATCACCTTATTGGCGCGTTACCCGTTTCAGAAAGAAGCAGGGGAAAGATTGGGGGCAAGCGAAGTCATTCTAACCAAAGGGGTTGACATTTTTCATTCAATCGCTCAAAAAACCGGGGGGCAGGTTCTTAAGCCGATCATTGGTAAAAATGTGTTGGAAGGTGGTTTTGACCATACGTTTGAGTGTGTGGGCAATGATGCGTCCATTGACGACGTATTGCGTTTCACAAGAAGTGGAGGAACAGTTGTTTTGCTAGGGGTTCCTGGAATTGCCAAAGGAATTGATTGGACCCCTATCTTTGCCAAGGAATTATCCGTGTACGCCTCAAATACTTATAACCGGGCAGAACGATACCAGGGGCAAACCTGGGAAGCGTTTGAACTAACCCTGGACTTGATGGCACGCGGGGTTTTGGATTTGGGCTGGATGATCACCCACCGATACCGGCTTGATCATTTTGACCGGGCTATGAAAGAGATTGGCAAACGGGGGAATACCGGAATAATAAAGGCGGTGTTTGAGTTTTAGTATGACCTCCCTTGAAGAAGCCCGCCTTCGCGCCATTCTCCGCCAAACGCAGCAGGAACTAAACGCAGTGGAGATTGAACTGGCTACACGCATGGCAGAGATCCGCGTGTTCGATGCCAAAATCGAGGCCCGGTTGGGTGTGCTCGAAACAGAACTGGAAACTCTTGACATCCAAATTCGCTCCTATCAGAAACAAATCTACCAGCTTCAACAGGCGGAGATGTTCCCAAATTGGGTTGATTACTCCAGGCGCTTAAACCCCAGCCAGCCTCCTCCCTCTTCAAAATATATCCAACCAGATATTCCCGCCAGGCCTGAAGCCGAACTCCGCCAGCTTTACCGTGAACTTGCCCGAAAGTACCACCCCGACACAGCCTTCGATGACCTGGACCGGCAATACCGTCACGAGATGATGCTTCGGATCAATGAAGCGTATACGAACGGCGATCTCGCAGAACTCCGTAAACATGCACGCGGGATGGTCCATATCCCCATTGGGCCAGAGAATCCACAGCCTCCTCAATACCGCTCCCCTCTCGTACGGGTGGAAGCCGAACTTGTTGCCTGTCAAACCAAACTTCGAGAAACACGCGCCAAAATCGAAAAACTCCGTTTTCACCCCAGCGTGCAACTCAGCCTGAGCGTAAAGCTCGCCTGGCGTCAGGGAAAAGATTTAATTGGAGAGATGGCAAAGGAATTGGGGGAAAAAATCAACCAGAAAACTCAAGAACGAGATGCACTGATTAAAGAATTGAACCGTTAGTAGCGCTATCTGGCCCGCTATTATCGCTCTAAAGCCGCCGCCGGATTGGCTGGGTTGTAATAAACAGTGACGGTCGCACCAACGGGGTAACGATCAACCGTATCATATGCCTGACGGCTCGTGGTTGTACCAAAGAACTGCGAACCTGCACGAATGACTTCACTCTGGTACGTTTGCGCCCCCACTTGATATTGGTAGACAATACGCGGGGAGACGGTTGTCGTATCCCCACCAGAAACCTCCACCCTAGAAAGTACAACCTGCCCCGTTGTAGACAGCCAGGATTGGGCAGCTAACTGGACCGATTTTGCTTTTTGAGAGCTTTTATAAATGTAGTAGCCTATCCCGCCAAAAATCCCAAGGGGCAAGACAATTGAGCAACATACAGAGATAACGGTAATCACAATTGCCATTAACCCACTACCACCCACCAGCCATGGAAAGAGATCATTTGGATCCATAGATTCACCATTGAAAAGGGAAGATGAGGAAATGTGCGTGCATTATCTCACAGTCACTGAAACCACGCAAACAAAAAGGACAGGCTGATCAGCCTGTCCTTCCGCAAGTAGATGAATGAGTTCAGTCCGCGCTCGGAGGTTCCCGCACACCATCCCCGGCTGGTACGGGTTCCGCTTCCTTTGATGAGGGTGATTGGCCGTCCGCTTTTTCTGCCACCACATCCAGAACCGCCTGTTTGGCTTCCTCTGGATGTTGTCCATTGGAAGAAGCAAAGCGATTGATGATCGAAACCACTTCTTTTCCGCTCAGATCGCCTTTTTCAATTAATATTTGGGCAATGGCATCCACTTCAGCCCAGTGTTGGCGAAGTAAACGATCTGTTTTGGCTTCGGCATCCTTCCAAAAGTTTTCCATCTTATCCTTAAAGATAATCGTGGGATCGCCGACGGGTGGACCAAAATAACCCTGCATGGCCAGCGCCATGAGCGAATTGCGGACATGTTGGTAGTCTGATCCGGTTCCACTCCAGGGTTCGTAGTATTTAATCCGAGTAGAAATATCCCCAGCCAGACTGACCATGATGCTGCGTACCCACCGCGTTAGAGGAGCGGAGTAGACTTCAAACTTCGCTGCCGGAAGCACGTAGCCCAATGCACCAGAGCGGCGGATAATGGTTGCACGGACAATGCGCTGTTCAGGCATCAAATAATGGACAGCCACGGCATGGCCTGCTTCGTGGTAAGCCACTTGCTCACGCTGATCCTCTTCCATTTCCTCGATTGGATTTTCAAGCCCCATCGCCTGTTCTTGAAAGGCCAGGTCAATGTCCCGCTGGCTGACCAGGTCTCGATTGTCAAAAATCGCCATACGAACCGCATCTTTTGTGATGGCCGCCATAATTTGGGCTGGGGTGTACCCCGATGTATCCCCAACAATGGCTTCCACGTCAACAGTATCATCGTGTTTGATTTTACTGAGATAGTATTGAGTAATCGCACGTCGTCCGGTCCGGTCTGGCGGATCAACGCCAATCATACGGTCAAAACGGCCCGGACGGGTCAGAGCGGGGTCAAGGGTGTCTGGCCTATTGGTCGAACCCATGAAGAGTACATGCCAGTCTCGAGGTGGAGGGGGTTGCTTGAGAATGAGTTTATAGTACCAGGCCTGAAGTTTCTCAAACCGCGTTTTTTCCTCAACGCCATCCATTTCGTAAAGCAGCCGGGTCAGCGCACCTGTTCCGCCACCGCCCATCCCACCAAATCCGCCGCGCCCCATCCCCATCGTTGTCTGCCCGCCCATCACACCACCACGCGAAGCACCTACTGCATCAATCTCATCAATAAACGCAATACAGGCTCCATATTCACGGGCTAATTTACGGGCTTTGCGAATGAAAGCAATCATTTTCAGGACATCAACCCCCCAAAACATTGCCCGGAACCCGGAACCTTCAATCGAAATAAAGGACACACCCGCTTCACCAGCCATCACTTTTGCCAGCAGGGTTTTCCCGGTTCCAGGAGGGCCATAGAGCAAAATACCGCTCACAAAACGCCCGCCCATCTTTTGGAATTTTGTCCGATCTGATAGCAGACTAATCCATTGGCGCACCAAAGCGAGCAATTGCGGCTGGCCCTGATAATCATCAAACGTGACAGACTTGGGATCGCCAGGTTTGATCACCTCCGTTTTGGAACGCGCCATAAACCAGAAGATCGCAACAAATTGCAAAATCGCAAAAGAGAGGAGAAGGAGTAACTGACCAACCGTTTGCCCGATTAGCAAGACGGCATTTAATACCTCGCGATCACTTAACGCTGCGATAATGATTGTAAGGACTAAGAACCATATCCACGTGACGCGCACAAAGCGCCAAATTCGCCGCAAAGGTTGATTACGACGCGCAACAATGTCACCATCTACATTCGTCTTAGATGAAGGTTCTTTACCAACTGAGGAAGTTTCTGCGGCCATGGTCATTTCTCCGGGGAAATAATTGATGATACTAGTCTATACAATCCTTCTTAATATTTCAAGCAGGAAACCCCCAATCTTAACGAACTCTCATCGCAAAAAGGAAACTCTCAGAATCCTTTCAGGGTGCGCCGTACTCACCTTAAAAATATCCTGAAAAAGAACGATTTACCCTCTTATCCGTATGAACAAGCCCCAAACATCTCACTCTGAAAATTCTCCCAAAAATTCAGAAACTCCCTCCATTCCAAGCCGGGACGAGTCGCCGTTGAACGATCTGGATTGCTGCCCGCGTTGTGGTTTCCAACTCAAGGAAATCCGCTGGGGCCAGACCAATTGCCCCAGATGGCCAATTCAGCCATTTACGCACGGTTTTTGCGCGTTTTTGTATTCGTCAACGAAAGTGTGAACAACGAGA
>DATDOR010000126.1:0-4088 GCA_035293165.1 Anaerolineales bacterium
CCGCGGGGTGACGACCGTCGTTGCCAAGCTGTTCAACGCCGTCCAGCCGCAAAAAGCCTACTTCGGGCAGAAAGACGCCCAACAGGTTGCCGTGATCCAACAAATGGTGCGGGATTTGAACTTCCCCATCGAAATCGTCGTTTGTCCCACTATGCGGGAACTTGATGGCCTGGCGTTATCCAGCCGCAATGCGTATCTGATAGGGGACGAACGCCACGCGGCCACCGTCCTGTACCGCGCACTCAAGGCAGCCAAATCCGCCTACCAGTCCGGCGAACGCAGCGCGAACGCCTTACGCCACTTGATGGCAGTTACCATTCGCGCCGAACCGCTCACCAGGATGCAGTACGTCTCCTGTGCGCACCCGCTTACCTTGAAAGAGTTGGATTCGGTAGAACAGGACGTGCTGTTTTCAATGGCGGTTTATGTAGGGAGGACTCGATTGATTGATAACTTTTTGCTGGAAGGAGGGGTGTGGACGACAGGATAAGGGAACCATCGTTCGCAATGGGTGAGAAAACGGTTGCCGAGTTCTATTCGACAGATTGTGGGTGTTTTATCGTTGTTTCTTTCCGAAAGAGAGACAGGATCATTTCCACGATTGAAAAAACAATAATGATTCCAATCCCACCCAGTTCTAGAATCCAATTTAATTGGACTCCAGGTGAAAATTCCTGGTAAAGCAGCAAGTCCACCGCATGTAGGGAAACCGCCCGTGCGATGGATAATGCGACGAGCAGCGTTGTGGCGGTGATGGGCAGCCAGAGTTGCCAGGGAGAGTTCCGCAAGACGGCCAGAAACCATGCAAGTAAAAATAACAGGATAACCACAATAAAAATCGTCTGGAAGATTTTCCTGAGGCCATACCATCCCTCGAGCCAGGCAGCCTCGCGAATGGTCCCAACCCAGTCAGGTAGGAGATTCCATTGCTTGCTCAAGCCGAGAAGGGTAAGGAGAATAGCCATGCCGATCCATGTCCCGCGATTGGGTTGATCGCTGCGAATAACGCAAATCCCACAAAAAACGGCCCCCAGAAAGTATGCAAAAACGGTAAGAGGGCGAAGGAGCTCTAAGAATGACATCCACCGTATTTTAGCATGGTGTTTGTAAATAAACAGATGCACCTCGTTTTCATTATCAGAAATTCTCAATTTGAGGTGGGGTGGACTTCGTTCACCGTCGAAAGAAGTAACCCACTCCCGACTGGGTGAGTAAATAGCTGGGGTTGGCAGGGTCCGGTTCGATCTTGGAGCGCAGACGTTTGATCAAGCCGCGCACGAGGTTGCGATTCCCTTCTCCTTCGTACCCCCAAATGTGTTCAATCAGGTGTTCTGGCACGAAAACTTGTCCGGGGTGAGTCATCAATGTATACAGTAACTGGAACTCCAAACGGGATAACGGGATTTCGGGTCCTTCGCGTACTTTGACAGTTCGTTGGGAGGGATTCAAAGAAATTTCTGAATATTGAATCGGAGCCAAACTGAAATAGGGCATACCCGCTGTCCGTTTTGCAAGCGACCGTACCTGAGCCAAAAGCAGTTTGGCGCTGTAAGGGCGGCTTACGACCAGATCGATAGTGGACTCCCAAAGTTTGATCTGAAATTCTTCGGGAAGTGGGTCAGTGATTACTAACATGGGAGCAGCGCTCTCCGCACGAATCTGGTTGATAAGAGGAATGGGGACAGTCCCCCAAAAAGTTAATAAGATAAACTCAATAGGGGTTTGTGGCCAGTTTTGAATAGTCTGATGCAAATCTTTCGTAACCTTTACGGAATATCCAGCACGTTGCAATACGACGCTCAGAATGGCACATTCGTCCGAGTCGGGACAAAGCATCAGGGATTGCATTTTCAGCCTTCCGAATTTGAAATTGAACGCGATTTGGAAAATTGGTACAGGTTTGACATTAAATTTTCAACGGCAATTGAACACGGGCATTTTACACTTAATCTGGTCGCTTCATGCGTTTTAAGACGTTTACGAAATCCAATAAGTTTCGTAACTGCTCAGGCTGAAGCCAGGGAATTCCCGAAAGAAAGGTGTGCGTGGGGGGTCTACACCCCCCACGCACACCTTTCTTTCGGTTACTTCTTGCTCTGGCTGAGTAGTTACTAAGTTTCCAGATACCAAAAATTGCTCACAACGATTTGTCCGTCATGCCAGCATAACGTTTCTTTTCAAGAAACGCCACAGATTGGAACCCAGATATTGTGTCCTTTCTGCCAGTCCAAATTGGAAGTCGTCTGGCTATTTCCATTGGAAGTGGATTTTTTTGAAGCACCACAAGATGACATCATCACCTCACCTGAGGACAAAGAATAGGGGCATATCCCTAATATTGTAACGGTAAAAGGAAAAGATCATGAATACCCCCAAGCAAAAAACTTTCTACATTCTCTCCATCTTCATCATCCTGGTTCTGCTGATTGCCCCGCTTCAATCCATCCTGGCACAGCAAGCAGCACCCAATCAACAAATCGCACAGCAAGATAATATTCAACCTCAAACCTCCGACCCGAAATCCAAAATCGAACCCCTCCTCCTCAAACAAATCACCCGTTCCAGCCAGGCTGATTTCTTCATCTGGTTGGCGGAAAAAGCCGACTTGAGCGAGGCTGCCAATCTTTCGACCAAAGAAGCCAAAGGCCAGTTCGTCTTCGATACTTTGCGCGAGACCGCCGAACGCACACAGAAGAACCTGCGCGCATACCTGGACTCGCAAGGGATTTCATACCAGCCTTACTATATTGCCAATAAAATCCTGGTCCGTAGCGGCGGTGAAACCCTGCTTCTCACACTGGCAGCGCGCCCTGACGTCGCGCGTATCACCGCCAATCATACTTTCCAACTCGAAGAACCAATGATTAGCCCTGAAGGTAAAATTCCAGATAGCCCAGACGCGGTGGAGGGGAATATCGGCTTCGTCAACGCCGACGACGTATGGGCTGCCGGCATCACCGGAGTAGGAACCGTTCTGGCCGGCAACGACACCGGCATGGATTGGGAACACCCGGCCCTCATCAACCAATACCGCGGCTGGAATGGCGCTACTGCCGACCACAATTACAACTGGTGGGATGCGACCGGCACCTACCCCAATGCACCTGGCGATGGGTTTGGCCATGGCACCCACACCACCGGCACGATGGTCGGCGATGACGGTGGAACCAATCAGATTGGGATGGCCCCCGGCGCAAAGACCATTCATTGCAAAAATCTGGATGATTTTGGGGGTGGCGATGATGCTACCATCACCGAGTGTTTTGAATGGGACCTGGCCCCCTGGGACTTGAACGGCCAAAATCCCCTGCCCGGCATGGCTCCTGACGCGGTCAACAACTCCTGGGGCTATTCTCCGGGGGGATATACCGCCTTCGTGGATGAAATCGCGGCCCTCCAGGCTGCCGGGATCCTGATCGAAGTCTCTGCTGGGAACGAAGGAGCCTCTTGCCAGACTCTGCGCTCCCCCGGCGATTACTCAGAAGTGCTGACCACCGGCTCGGTTGGGTGGACAGGCGGCTCGCTGCCCGGTTCGCTCACCTGGTTCTCCAGCCGCGGGCCTTCCACGTTGACGGGCGATTACCTCCCCGACGTGATGGCGCCTGGTGAATTCGTCCGCTCCGCGTTGCCGGGCGGGGGTTACGAAGCCTGGGATGGGACAAGCATGGCCGGGCCGCATGTCACAGGGCTGATCGGCCTGCTCTGGTCGGCCAACCCGGCCCTGCGCGGCCTGATCCCCGAAACCCACCAGATCATTGCCGAAACGGCTGTCCCGCTGACCGGACAAAGCGGCTCGAATTGCGGCGGCGACTATACCGACGGCCCCAACAACGACTGGGGGTACGGGACCATGGATGCTTTTGCCGCGGTCGAAACCGCAATTTTGTACGGGGGCGCGGGAACCCTGGCCGGGACGGTGACAGATTCATCAAACGCTGATCCGCTCGAAGGTGTGCTTGTCCAGGCAAATCTCACCTCCAGTCTGGGTTTCAAAGCTACCACCGGTCCGGACGGGCATTATTCCCGCGTGGTTTTCTCCGGCACCTATACGGTCACCGCGACCCTGTACGGGTACTATCAAGAGCAGT
>DATDOR010000127.1:0-3519 GCA_035293165.1 Anaerolineales bacterium
TCAGATAATCCCACTGGTGCAATGAACCGGCGACGCCGTGAAGCAAGATCACCGGGGCGCCTTCGCCGTGGGCAGTATAGTTTGCTTCCAGGTTATGAATTTGATGATTGTTCTTCATATCGTTTTGCTAACTCACGCCGGAGGACTTTACCGATAAATGTGCGTGGAAAATCCTCCATAAAGATCACCAGCCGGGGGACGATTTCCGGGGGGAGGCGGCGTTTGCAATAGGCGATCAAATCCGCTGCAGGCGGCCGTTTGTCGTTTTTTGTGATGATAAAAGCAATAGGTTGCCCGGCAATGGCGACGACCGCCGCTTCTTTGACCTGTGGGACTTCGTGGAGCACCTCTTCAACATCACGCGGGAAAGCCGGGGCCTGGGATTTCCCGTCGGGCGGGTCAGGATACCACATATCGGCTTTCCGGGCAACAATGCGAAAGTAACCATCCGAGTCCATCTGGGCCACATCGCCGGTTAAGAGCCAGCCATCCTCCGTGAGAACTTCTTTGGTGGCGTCGGGATTTTGCCAGTATCCCATCATAATTTGCGGGCCGCGCACAGCCAGTTCCCCAATCTGGCCAGGTTGAACTTCCCGTTTGCGACGCGCCAGGTCTAAAATTTTTGCTTCCGTTGAAGGGATAGGGATGCCAATGCTGCCGACTTTCCGCAATCCGTTGAGGGGGTTGGCATGGGTCACGGGAGCAGCCTCGGTCAGGCCATACCCTTCGACCAGACGCCCGCGCGTGAGTTTTTCAAATTGTTCCTGGGTTTCGACGGCAAGCGGGGCGGAGCCACTGATGCAAGCGTTGATTGAACTGACATTGTATTTGCGAACCCCTGGAAAATTGCTAATGCTCACGTACATTTGTGGCACACCGGGAAAAATGGTGGGCCGTTCGCGCTTGATGGTTTCTAATATCTCTTCGACTTCAAAACGGGCTTTGAGAATGAGGGTGGCGCCCAGGCCTATGGGAACATTGAGCGCAGTGGTCAGTCCGTAGATGTGGGAAAAGGGAATGACGCATAGAAACCGCTCACGGCCTTCTTCCGCATCAGGCAGCCAGTGGCGGGTCTGAAGGGTGTTGGCGACCAGGTTGCGATGGCAGAGCATCACCCCTTTTGGGTCGGCGGTGGTTCCTCCCGTGTAGACAATCGCGGCCAGGTCGGTTGGGGCCAGGCGGATGTCCGGTGCTCCCTTAGATTGTGGTTTCAGCAGGGTTTGCAGTGCATGCGTGCCTGGTTCGAGTTGAGGGAGACTATGTTCGACGCGGCGGTTGCCATCCATTTGGATCCCGATTTGCTTGAGCCTGGGGAGGTATTCGGCAACGCTGGTGTAGATGACGTGTGCCAGGGGACCGCCGGTGTCGGTTCCGGCGAGTGAGCGCGCGTGATGTGCGGCTTCAGCAAACTGTGGAATGGTGACGAGAATCTCTGTGCCAGAGTCGATCACTTTGCGGACAAGTTCCGCCGGTGGGGTATTGGGCAGGGTGAAGACCGGTACGGATCCCGCTTTGAGCGCGCCGAAAAAGCAAATGACCATCTGGGGAATGTTGGGGAGGAGCAGCATGACACGTTCCCCATGGGAAATGCCCAGTTTGCACAGTGCATTGGCGAACCGGTTGCTTTCTTGATCGAGCTGAAGATAAGATATTTTCCGCCCTTCAAAATAAATTGCTGTTCGTCGCGGAAAGCGACGAGAGGCGGATTGGAGAAATTCAAACACAGAGATATTAGGAATGGCGACTGTGTAAGGAATTTCGTTTTCGTAATTTTTTAGCCAGGGGCGGACACGGATCAATTCGGCGCGTGCGGCTTCATCTTCGCTGACTGAAGAGGCGCTCCAGATGGCGGGCGGATGTTTTCCATCCGCGCTTTCTTCAATGAAGCGCTTGATGGCCCGGTTGACCGCGTCGCGCCGTTCGAGCATGACCATATGGGCGGAGACGCCGACATCCACCTCTTCGGCATTGGGGAGCGCGCGGGCAACTTCTTCAAATAGTTTGGCATCGAACACCCGGTCGCGGTTACCCCGAATGACCAACGTGGGCGTGGTGATGTCCCGCATCATACTCCAGCCGTTCCATTTCGTGAGATTGTTGTCGAACCAGGGTTTGAGGACCCGGGCGGGCGCGTGTAGCCACTTCTTAGTGAATGGTTCAATCAATCGCAAGATAGGGAAAGGCAGACGAAGGGCCAGCGCGCCTGCCCCGGTCAGCCTGTATTCGCCTGCACTGGCGATCAAAATCATCCGATCCACCCGCTCTGGGTGACGGTGAGTGAACTCTGTTACGACTGCACCCCCAAATGAGTGGCCGACGATGACGATTTTTTCGGATGGTCGTTCCCCGACCCCCACACCCATCCAATCCAAAGCGTTAATCAAATCGGCCTGGATTTCGTCCATTGTATACCTGCCAGGTGGTTTGTCGGACAGGCCATGTCCGCGCAAGTCGAAGGCAATGACACGGTTTTTGATGGAGAACTCTTGAAGCTGGTAAGCCCATTGCATGGCCTTGCCGCCATACCCATGGATAAAAACCATCGTCCTTTGAGGGTGCTCCGGCGCGATGTCTATGACAGAGAGACGCACCTGGGACGTGACGGAGACGGGGACACTATAGCGATAGAGTTCGAGGTCTATTTCCATGGGAGGAGTTTACCATCTTTTTCGGGACTGCGTTAATTTCTACTTCCTCTTCGCAAATATTCCCAGATGGTTCGCCACCGGTCTCTCACTCCCCGGCACATTCCCATCAATGGGGGAATTGAGAACGAGCGGCTGGCCGTTTTCGCCTTCTATGACAAGCGTGGAAGACCCACCCCCGTCCATGTTCATCGCATTGTGTGCGCCATTATCGAGAAGGATGGCGGCGAGTTCGCTAATGGTTGCGCCTTCGCTGTATCCAGGCTGGCGGCCATCCACAACGACGAGAATGAGTTTGGAACTCGCTCGATTTAAGCCGATTGCTGTACGAGGTTCGGTTTCCTCATCCAGGCCGTCTGCCACTTTCCCGTTGATGACGATCATTTCCAGCCCGGAGATGGCATGGGCGATGTTGCCCGGTGGGTCGTTGAATTGGGTTTTTCCGGCGGGCGACGTATAAAGGACAGGGACATTATCCCGCGGCTCGGAATAGGTTTTCCCATTGGAGATGGCCAGGCCAAGCGGATCAACGGGTTCGCCAGGCTTGGGGTAGGGATCGAGTGGGTTCGTGCTCCAAGGGGTAAAGCCATCGCCGTTGACGGCAATTTGCACGCCGAATTCGTCCAGGAATTGGGAAGTAGTACGGGCGTCGTTGGGGAGCTCACGTTTGGGATCGCCCGGAGTGACCAAGAGGCTGATCCCTTTCGCGCGAAGGTCAATGGTGACAACGTGGATCACCATCGGACGGGGGGAGGTGCGGACTTCGCGCGAGTAGGTAACGCCCTGGAAAAGGGTATCCCCCATAGATGGGGGTGGCGAGGTATTCCCCGGTAATTGGCAGGCAAGGGTGGAAAATGCCAGGATGGCCAGGACG
>DATDOR010000128.1:0-5174 GCA_035293165.1 Anaerolineales bacterium
TCTTCATTACCGGAGCAGGATTTTGTAGGAGAACCCTGGATGCTGGCGGGCACGATTACGCTCCTCCTCCTGGCTGGCATTTGTTTTTTTGCATTGATTGCGGTCAATCGCCGGTTACAACGCGAGACGCAACCCGCACAGGGGGCATCCACGCCTGAACAACGGGAGCATTCCCTGCCCGAACCGGGGGAAGCATCATTCGATGAAAGATTTCCGCCCGAGGCAGTTGTCTCCTCCCAAACAGGAGAATATTCCCCCTTCGATTCAGAATAAATGGTTCTTTGGGAATCAGCGGGGAGGTCGCCAGATTTTGGGGTGTGCGTGGGGTGTACACCCCACGCACACCCCAAAATCTGGCATTTACCACGTCAAATCCCAAAGAGCCTTTGTGTTTTGATTTTCCGCAGTTATAATCCCGCCCCTGAATAAAATTTCGAGATTTCGGAGCGTTTTATGGAAATTATTGCAACTTTTGTTGACCTTTTCCTTCGCCTGGACGAACACCTTGCAGCCCTGATTACGCAGTTTGGGCCGTGGACGTATGTTCTGCTGTTTGGCATTATCTTTGCAGAGACAGGGCTGGTGGTGACGCCATTTTTGCCAGGCGATTCGTTGTTATTTGCGGCGGGTGCGCTGGCATCCACAACGCACACACTCCATCCGGTGACTTTGATCATCACCTTGACCCTCGCGGCGATCATTGGCGACTCAGTGAATTACTCGATTGGGCATTTTATTGGCCCGCGCGTGTTTACAGAAAAGGTACCGTTATTGAAAAAGGAACATCTGGATAAAACCCACGCGTTTTACGAGAAACATGGGGGCAAGACGATCATCCTTGCCCGGTTCATCCCGATCATTCGTACCTTTGCGCCGTTTGTGGCCGGAGTCGGGGCGATGACATATGGAAAGTTCATTACGTTCAACGTGATCGGCGCGCTGATGTGGGTTCCGCTGTTTACACTAATGGGATATTTCTTTGGCAATTTACCCTTTGTGCAAGAGAATTTTGAATATTTAGTGATTGCGATCATCATCATTTCGGTACTTCCGGCAGTGTTTGAGTTTTTGAAGGAACGCCGGGCACAGAAGCAGGCGCAAACAACATAACTTCGTTATGCGTAAACGAACAGGCCTCTTCGATTGAAGAGGCCTGTTTTGTCATTGCCTTGACTGCCTGTTCCCCTGCAGCGACCCCTAGACCTGTTTCGGTTGTGGAAACGGTTGTTGTGATGGAAATGGTCGAGGGTGAACCCGTTGAAGTCGTCGTAACTCCACTGCCTGAAGCGACCGCCCTACCTTACGCTGGATCGGGCGAGGAAGTATTGCTGAGTGACGAACCCGGCGACGCAAGCCAGCTGATCTCCGCCCCCCCTGCCAACCGGATGGTAATCAAAGACGCGGAAATGGAACTCCTTGCAGGACCTTTTATCGTTTTCTTC
The DNA here is from genome assembly GCA_035293165.1 of Anaerolineales bacterium. Taxonomy (GTDB): domain Bacteria; phylum Chloroflexota; class Anaerolineae; order Anaerolineales; family JABWBV01; genus JABWBV01. The sequence continues at coordinate 1,443 of DATDOR010000128.1, forward strand.
GGTTTGATCCTCTGGAGCTTGCGAGTCGCCTGGCGCAGCCGAAAACCTCATGGGAACTCCCCTGCTCCACAAACCCCTGGTGATTAGAATAATTTAATCAAACCAGGATTTTCGGAACACCAACCGTTCTGGTATCGTTGTTAAATTGCATGAACATAGAGACAGCCCGGCCTGTGGGGGCTGTCTCTATGTTCGCTAAAATGTTGTATGCCTATGGAGACAAAACCATGAAACTCAACAAACACATCCTACTTCTCACGCTGTTGGTCCTGCTGGCTGCAGCCTGTGCTGGCCCATTGGCCCCTCCCACGGTTTCCACACCTGAGACGAACCCCCAACCCACCTCCACACCTCTTGTGGAAGAAACTTTCCCCGAACCTCTTCAACATATCGTCGATCAGGCTCGCGCTTCTCTGGCTTCCCAGTTTGGTCTTTCCCTCGACAATGTGATTCCCCTCAGTGTCGAAGCAGTCGAGTGGCCCAATGGCTGCCTGGGCATTGATTACCTCGACCGGTCATGTACTGAGGCCATTGTCCCCGGCTACCGGATTTTGCTGCAAGCCAACGGCCAGACTTACGAATACCGTTCTAACCAGGATGGCAGCTTGCTTTGGCCTGCAACTTTGTACCTCTCTGCCTCGCAGAATCCAGTTGCCGAGATTGCCCGCAAAGCCCTTGCGGAACAGTTAAACATCCCGCTGGAACAGATTTCCGTTGTCAGCGTCCAATCAGTCGAGTGGCCCGATGGCTGTTTGGGAGTCCAATCCCCCGGAAAAGTCTGCATAACGGTTATTGTTCCGGGTTTCCAAATCTTGCTGCAAGCCAATGGCCAGACCTATGAATACCACACCAACCAGGATGGCAGTCAAATGATCTTTGTTGGCGCAGTAGAACGCCAATCCGGTACACCTGTGTTGGTTTATAGCGTCGAGGGGGGCATCGCCGGATTTTGTAGCACTGTCGAAATTTACGTCTCTGGCAAAGTCACTTTGTCCTCTTGCAACACCATCCCTCAGCAAGCTACCCTTAAATTAAAGCCGGACCAACTGAGACAAGTTCTTGCCTGGGTGGATCAATACAACGACTTCGGTTTCACCCAGTCAGATGACGCCATCGCGGACCAAATGACCGTGACCTTGATTTTTGATGGAGATGGATTCGAAACCGTCCCCGACGAAGTGCGCCGACAAATGCAAGACCTCGCGGCAGGACTCTTCGCCAGCGTGCGCGGCCCGGCGGAAGGCGAACCCTTGAACGGGAGCGCCACCCCCACCCCTGAGGGAAATGGCGCCGCACCCGGTCAACAGACTGATTCCTCAGCCGCCACCCAGCGGGAATTGAAAAGGCCTCTGTTTGTAACAGAGGCCTGAAAAGCTATTTCGCAATCGCCGCAAAGCCATACCACCCCTCCACCTGGATCAGATACGATAGCGCGCCGTTCGTCGTCCCCAGGAACAACTCGTAGGGTTCATTATCTAACCGCACGTAGAGGAAACTGTCCGCGTCCAGCCAACCCCGTAGAAACCCGGAAACGGTTATCACCGGGTAGGCGGGCTGGCAGAGATTGCCCAACATCACATGACGGTCGGGGTTTTCTGTAAAGGCATATAGGAAACTTTGCGAGTCCGGTGCCCAGGCCTCGAACTCAACCCGGTTTTCCATAGCATAGGTAATATTTTCGGAGCCATCCAAGGTTGCGAGATGGAGTTCACGAATATCCGATTGGGGATCGACACCGCGCCAGTAAGCGATCTTCATCTGGTCGGGGGAGAAGGTGAACGAGGGGAAATACCCGTCAAACTCGCCCAATTTTGTCGAGGGGGAGCCATTTATGGGCACAGACCAAATCACCACAGGGGAGTCCATGTCAGCGGGGTCGAAGACGGTCAAGGGTTCGGCCATGAGCAGGGTTTGGGAGTCGGGCGTCCAAACCAGGGCGGTATGGGCGTAATTTTCACCGAAACTGACTTCAAAGTAGGGGACATCCAATTCATGTAAGTCTTTCGCTTCGATATTCATCGCGCGCAGGACGGTCGGCGTGGTGAGCAGCATCGTCGTCCCATCGGGGGAATAGGAGATCACGCCACCCTCCCCAGCCGGGAAGAGTTCGCCTTGTTCCCCGGTCAGCGCGTCCACAACCCAGTTTTGTTTTTGTTCGTAAGTAAACCCGCCATCCGCGAAACCCGGTTCGGCGTCGTAGGTCAGGGTGTAGGTGTTCGGAATCCAGGTCACACCCGCTGGATAAGCAGAAATGGCGTTCGGTTCGGTGACGATGGACATCAGGTCATCCTGGCTGACGATCATGAGGGTGTCGGAGCCATCCACATTGGCGACCCATAGTTCACCGCCGCCCTCGGGCAGGAAGTGGGTGAACGCGATCCATTGGTTGTCAAAGGAAGTGGCATGGAGTAGCAAGCTGCCGCGTAAATCCTTCCCGGACAACAGGAGACGCGGCCTGCCGCCATCGCTTTTCACAACCCAAAGTTCAGGAGAGCCACCCGTATCGCGGGTGTAGAAAAGCAAACCACCGTCGTCCGTGAGAAACGCGTAAGATATGTCCCCTGTCGTTGTGATTTGCACAGGTTCCTGTCCCCAATCCCACAACCAGAGATCGCCCGCACTGACATACGCCAGACGCAGCGTTTTTGCTTGAGGAATGTCGGCCGCCGGACAATTCGCAAAAGTCGTGGGAGACGCGTCCGGATTGGGAAACTCTCCCTGCGGAGCGGGGAATTCCTGCTGGATTTTTGCCGTAAATTCTGCGCCGGGCAGCCAGGGAACGAGAGTGGTCGAATAATCCTGCCCATCCAGCGTGAAGAAATTGTAGCCCGTATTGCGCGGTACGGCGGCAAGGAATTGTGCCAGCATCTCGCCTGTGAGCGGAAGAGCGGTCATACCCTCATTGGCAAAGGCAGGGCGCAGGGAGGCCAACAGCGCGGGGTCCAGCGGCCAGTCGAGCACGGTCACGCCAACCGCTTCCGTCAGCGGACGGATGAAGAGAGTGGCGCTTTCTGGGACGTAGGGTTGCGCGTTCGGGTGCGTGTAATGGACAAACAGGCTTGTAATGCGCTGAAATGCGTTTAGATCGTTCGCAAAATCGTGAAAAATTTTGATCTCGCGAAACTCCTCATCCGGCATTTGGGCGCGCAAGATGGTAAAGGCCGCGTCCGCAACACACATTTGCATCCCATCACCCATATCCTTACAGTCTTCTGTGTAACTTTCCAGAGTTACAAAACCCAGGTCGAACACCTGCTGTACCAGTGCCAGCGTCTCTTCAGGCGTGAGCGTGGCAGCCATCACCTGCTGGTCATCAAACGTCTGGCCTTCGTCCACGTAAATGACCATGCCATTTGCAAACAACGTGAACGGTGGAACACGCCCAAAGACATGGAAAACTTCGGGTGTGGAAAACGTCGGCTCGTAATCCATTTGAAGCAGGATGGTTTGTGGGGAGAGTGAGTTCAACCAATCGAGCGAGAACGAGCCATTGAGTTCTGGCGAGCCCGTTGGTTTGTCAGAAGACTCTTCTGTACTTGAGGGAGGTGGCTCCGTGCTTTCTGGCGTCGCCATTGGGGTAGCAGGCGTGCAAGCCGCCAAAGCCAAAAGAAAAACGAGAAAGAGAAGAAGGATTCGAGATTTCATGGGATTGTCCTTTATCAGGTGCGACTTGGACATGGCTAATCTCCTGTAAACATTGCGGAAGGCCGCCTGTGCACACAGGCGGCCTTC
>DATDOR010000129.1:0-5806 GCA_035293165.1 Anaerolineales bacterium
CTCGCCAATCCGGCGATGATGAGCATCAGAGAGACCAAAATGATCGAGCAATCTGTCCGTACGCGCCCGCCGGGCTTCCACATCCAATTGGTACACCTGCCCAAAAAAATCCAGGTATTCTGCGGCAGGCATCCGGTCATACAAGCCATGATGCTCGGTCAGCACCCCAACGGATGCGCGCACCCTGGCAGGCTGTTTTATCACATCGTATCCAGCAATCCACGCCCGTCCACTTGTCGGTTTTAGCACAGAGGTCAGCATACGCACCGTGGTCGTTTTGCCCGCTCCATTCGGGCCGAGCAAGGCGAGGACTTCCCCAGCATTGACTTCGAGATTTACACTCTCGACGGCTCTAAAATGGCCAAAATATTTTGTCAAGTTTTCAGTCTTAATCACAAAGAAATTATCTCTAATTGGAGCATATTCTGCTAGGTGTCAGAAGTCATGCTCCATCTAACTCGCCAATGGAATCACATAAAACAAGACGGCAAAGAAATGAAAAGCACTCCCTGCCATAACAAATACGTGCCAAATTGCATGGTTGAATGGAATTCGCTTCCAGACATAAAAAACGCTCCCCACCGTATAAGCCAGTCCCCCTGCAATCACGAGCGCTATTCCGCCCGATGCAATTGACTCGAACATCGGCTTGATGCCAATGATAGCAATCCATCCCATAGCAATATAGGGGAGCACGGTCCAAATTGCTTTTTGGCGCATCAAGGTTTTCCTCATCAAGAAAGCCCGAAGCGCAATTCCGACTATGGCGATCAACCAAACGATGCCGAAGATGGACCATCCCCACGGGCCACGCAAATTAACGAGTGTAAATGGAGTATACGTTCCGGCGATGAGCAAGAAGATTGCAGAGTGGTCTAATACCCTGAAAACCGATTTTGCCCGCGGGTGTGTGATACTATGATAAAGCGTCGAAGCTGTGTACAGCAAAATTTGCGTGGCTCCATAGATGCTACAACTTACAATATGCCAGGCATCTCCGAGGACGCTGGCAAAGGAAGTAAGAACCGATAAACCAGCAATAGATAGCACAACCCCCACACCATGCGTAATACTATTGGCAATTTCCTCGCTTTGGCTGTACTTCGGGGTTGACTGGCTCATGTGGTCTCACTCCATTCCCCCTGAGTCTTCAATCTCCAGGGGTTCTTCATCAAAAGATTCGTCTTCCAATTCTATGAACGCTTTATCGTCAGGTTCATTTCCAACGGGTTCGATAACAGCAACTTCTGCTTCGGGTTGAACTGGCTGGCGGTGGCGATAAATCAACACCCCTGCAGCCACCAGCGCGACAATCGCCATGAATGTCTGGTTCGCGTTCAAGCCAGCGATCTCGGCTGAATCCAGGCGTAGAAACTCGAGCAGAAAACGTCCCACAGGATAAACAATCAAATACAGCAGCGCAAGGTCTCCGTTGCGGAGTTTGCCGGCTTGCTTACGAGAGAGCCAGAGCAGAAGGAACATATTCCCCAGGTTCCAAAGGGATTCATACAAAAATAATGGGTGGAAACGCTCAAAAGTTTCAAAACCCGGTAAGCGGTGCTGCAAATCAATCGAAATGGCCCACGGCAGATCAGTCGGGCGCCCGTAGAGTTCCTGGTTGACGAAGTTCCCCCACCGGCCAATTGCCTGACCGAGTGCTAAACCGGGTACGACCAGGTCTATCCACAGACTAAAGTTCAACTTCCGTCGCCGGGCAAACCAATACAAGGCCAGGGTCCCCCCAATGACCGCGCCAGGGATCCCCAACCCACCGCGCCAGATTGCCAAGGCGTCCAACGGATGAGTCAAATAAAACAAGGTCGTGATCCCCTGGGCAACCATTGATGGAGGTGGTGTCAGAATGTGCCAGATGCGCGCGCCAATGACCCCACCAATCAACACAATGGAAAGTGCATCCCAGACAAATTCGGGATTTTCTCCTCGACGCTTCGCTTCATAAGCCGTTAGGAAAGCGGCAAATAGCGCTCCCGACATAATGATCACGCCATAATAATGGATAAAAAAGGGGCCGAGTTGGAAACCCATAACAACCTCCTAATTTTGGTGGATCTCCATTCGCAAAGCAAAAATTCGCTGCAAAGCTGTAAAATGCGCGCCGATCGCGATAAGTGCCATCCCATATAGGGGTAAATTAAATACGAGTGAAGGAATTAAGATCAAATACCGTTCAAGACGACTCAACAACCCTACCTTGATGTCAAACCCTAAGGATTGTGCCCGTGCCCGTACATAAGAAACCAACACCGAACCGGAGGCCGCCAGGAATGCCAAAATCGCTCCCAACCAATCCCCGTGCGAAGCAAAATAGTAGATCAACGAACCGAACACAAAAAGCTCTGAATACCGGTCAACCGTTGAGTCCACAAATGCGCCCCATTGGCTCGACTCTCCACGCAGCCGAGCCATCGTCCCATCTAAGGCATCTACCGGAGCCAGGAAAAATATAATTAATCCTCCAACGGTCATCTTCCCCTGGGCAAGAAATATCGCCCCAAGCGCGTGCCCGATCAAACCCAGATAGGTCATCTGTATGGGCAAAATCCCTAACTGATTTAAGAACCCGCCAATTGCATCCAATATTCCCTTCAACCGGACACGCAAAAAATCAGTCAAGGTCAACCGTTCCTTTTTCTCAATCGAATGTTCCACGAAGAAACCTCCAGCGAAATGAATATCGCCGTATCCTATCCGAAAGAAGCAGATTCAGCAAGCCAGCAAAGCTATTTATTCTTTATCTTCTTCACGATCTACCAGCACTTCCCTTTCCCTTCCCCCTCCCATTGCCGGCCCGATGATACCCATATTTTCCAATTCGTCAATCAACCGCGCTGCACGTGGGTAGCCAATCCGCAATTGGCGTTGTAAATGGGAGGCACTGGCGCGCTGCGTTTTCTGTACAATTTCAATCGCCCGCTCAATTAGATCATCTCGGTCAGCCAGCATCGCTTCCTGCATAAGCAAGTCATCCCACGGGGCTGGTTCTGTCCCTTGCGGATATTGCGCGTGCCAGTATTGCACGACTTTTTCCAACTCTGCATCGCTGATGAAAGCACCTTGTGCACGGAGGGGCGCGGGCGCATCGGGTGGAAGAAAGAGCATATCTCCATTCCCCAACAAGGTTTCTGCACCAACGTTGTCGAGGATAACACGTGAGTCGATAGAAGATGCCACAGCAAACGCTAATCGGGCGGGGAAGTTTGCTTTAATCAAGCCTGTGACCACATCCGTACTGGGGCGCTGAGTCGCCACGACCAGATGAATGCCTGTTGCCCGCGCAAGCTGCGCCAAACGAACCAGCGCCGGTTCGGTCTGCTCCCCTGCTGAGAGCATCAGGTCTGCCAATTCGTCAATCAGCACAACGATGTGCGGCATCGGCTGTTCAGGCGGGTCTTTACGCTTCGCCATCTTTTTGTTGAAACTGTCAATATTTCGGGAACGATGCTTCTCCAACAGTTTGTACCGGTGGTCCATCTCCATCACTACCCAGCGCAACACTCCCAAAATCCGTTCCAGGTTTGTCTCCACCTGTCCCATCAGGTGGGGCAGACCGTTAAAACGCGCGAGCTCCACCTTTTTCGGGTCAATCACCACCAAGCGCAATTCCTGCGGTGTATTATTCATTATCAGGCAAGTGGTGATTGCTGAGATGCAGACCGATTTCCCTGACCCCGTCGTCCCGGCAATCAGCAAATGGGGCATTTTTGCCAGGTCAGCCACAACCGGCTTGCCAGAAACATCCAAACCCAGCCCCAACGCGAGCGGGGAATTTACCCTGTAAAAAAGCTCTGACTCCACAATGGGCCGCAGGCGAACCGTACTGGCCGCGGCATTGGGCACTTCAACCCCTAAAAATGAACGGCCTGGGACGGGCGCCTCGATTCGGATACGGTCTGCGGAAAGTGCCAACGCCAGGTCTCGCGCAAGGGCGGTAATTTGGGAGACGCGCACTTTCTGGCGTATGGGCTTTCCATCGGGGCCGGGTTTTTCCACAAAACCAGGTTCGACAGCAAATTGGGTAATCGTAGGACCAACCTGGAAACCAGTTACAGTCACGGGGATGCCAAATTCGGAGAGCGTCTTTTCAATTAGCCCGGCGGTCAGGTTGATATTGCGTTCGTTGGGACGTTGGGATTTGCCTTCCTGGAGCAGTTCAAGCGGGGGAAGGCTTTGGTCGCGGGGAGGGGGTGGGGAGGAAGATGCATGCTCGACTGGGACACGGAATCTTTTGCGAAATTTTGGTGGAAGATCGTCCGCGCGGCGTTTGGCTGGGGAGGGCTGTCCCGTTTGCGCGGGGGGCGGTACCACATCCCGGATAGTCACCACGCTCGGGCTTTCGGGTTCCTCCCCTGTCGGGTCAGGCGTGATCCCTGGAACCTGAACGGATTGCCCTTCCAGTGTTCGACGCAGCCAGGATAACACCGGGCTCATCCAACCCATTCCGGTAATGATCCCCCACATCAATACCAAAAAGAGAAACATGCCACGGAACAAACCGCCCAGTGCAATGCTCAAAAATTCCGCCAGTCCCCAACCGACCAGCCCGCCATCCAGGCCAGCTTCGGCGCGCTCGAGGGAAGCGCCACCCAACAGGGTTAAAAGAGTCAGTACAGCAAAGGCAGCGACCTCAAGGGCTAAGATGCGCCCCCAGGGAAGCGTAGCAAGGGTGATTTCGCGCTGCCGGACGATTTGCCAGCCTGCCCAGACAATGATCAGGGCAATGAGCACGCCGCCATATCCCAACCACTGGCGCAGAAGTTCCGCCCAGGGGGTGATGAGTAAACCTTCTGTCCAACCGAACAGGGCTAAGAGGGTGATCAGGGCAAAGGCCAGGAGGAAAAGACCTACGGCATCGCTTAAAAACCGTTGGAAACGCAGGATCACGCGGACGATGGTATCTTGCCAGGTGGTCGTGGGAGGTGGGTATGGTTCTTGTTTATGGGGCATGGTGAAAAAACTCAGCAAATCCGCAATTTAAAATCTCCAATCTCAAATCACTAAATCGGGCGTTTTTTCGGGCGTAAACTCCTGGTCTTCTTCGTGCGCCTGAAGTTCCATTTCGGCAATGGCCTGGGCGACGGCTTCGATAGCGACGCGTTGTTTGCGGTAGAGATCGGCCTCAGACATGGCAAGACGAAGAGCGACTTCACGGACCTTTCGGCCTTGCATAAATTTAAGTTCAAGGATGTTGTACAAAATCCATTCAGCGGTGAAACGCCGTTCTCCTTCGGGGCGAACCCGTTCGATGGCTTCTTTCAAGATGGCGCGTAAAGCATTGGAGGGGTTGCTTTCGTCATTTTCAAGGGCGCGTTGGACGATTCGCAAACGTATCAACGGACTTTTGGAAAGTTTGGGGCCGCCCCAATAATGACTGAGAGCATCCTTCACCGATTGGGACAGGTCAACCGGTTCAGGAAGGTCTTCTGTTGGGGATAGCGCACCCGCCCTATCGTACCGTGACGCCGCGCGCAATCGTTGGAGGTATTCCACTTGAGGGCCAAGGCTTTTCAATGATGTAAACACTCGCTGTTGATCTTGACGGTCTTCAAGGGCAAGGGCAGCTCGTTCGGCCAGGAGCCAGGCTCCTTCTGGCATGTCTTCTTCAAGTTCCTGTGATGGATTTCTCAAGACGCCCATCAAACCCAAAAGCTGCTCATCTCCTGAGGCATGTAAGGGTACGAGCCAATAATCTCCCCAGGCAAATAATTCCTGTTTGCCCTCTCCGTCAGCCGCAATCTCCAGGATATTTTTTGATAAGTCTTCAGGCAAGTTGCCTCCCATCGTTACC
>DATDOR010000130.1:0-4472 GCA_035293165.1 Anaerolineales bacterium
CATTGTGATGAGGGTGCTGGTGGCCTGTTTGTGACCGTCGCTCTTTGAGGTGGCGATTACCTTCAAAGTATCTGTTTGGTTGCCCAAAGCATTTGCCGGGATGTTTACTATCACATCTACTGACGTGCTGCCAGACGGGGGCAATGGGCCGGTAGTTGTCTGGCTGGCCGAGGCATCCCAACCGATTCCATTGAGGGTAATGGTGTAGACATCGGCAACCAATCCCGAATTGGTGATGTCTAGCGTATACGTAACGGCCTGGCCGGGGGATACACTCTGCAGCGCAGAGACGGGGGCGATTTCGACATCGAAGGGCGTGGAAATGTGAAGCGCCGGGTCGCCAAAAACGGTAAAGGTATGCATCAGGTCGAAGTTGTTATTGGTTGCAAAAAGTTTTACCTTTGATTGAAATGCGGCCTGCCCCAGTTCCCAATGTCCGTGGTTGAACAACGATGAGAAAAAACCACGCTGGAGATCATCATGCCCGGTAGCAACGCCCAATCCGGTAGGAGAGTAGGTAGCGACTGCCCCTTTGCCCTCTGTGGTTAAGAGAACCTGGACAAGGCTGAAGTTTGGATCAGGAGGATCCAGGCCAGGCCATGCGGGATAAAACCAATATCCATCCAAACAAGTCATTGAAAGGATGACGGGGAGTTGGTCAGGATTATTCATGGTTGGGACATCGGAGTTAAGAAAAATACTCTGTCCGCTCCAACGGTTAAGCGCACCGTGCCCGATGTAACTGGCCAGCAGTGATCCATCGGTACTCAAGGTGTTGGTAATCGCATAGGTAACCGCTTGACATTGTGGCTGACCTGCATTGATGCAACCAAAGTCATCCTGAAAGATACGGAGGGGTTGGAAGTAGGGATCCGAGTCGAGAAATTCGGCGATAGCGCCCTCCGCCAGCCCAACAAAATCTCCCGCCGAGTCGGGGGTGTTATCTGCTATAAAGGTAATATTGCCCTGCCAATCCTGAACGGCCTGAGTTTCGTAAGCGAGTGTTTTGTTGACTACCACTTCCAGTTCAGCCGGGGTGCTGGCTGGAATACGAGCGATATTCAAATCTGGCAGCGTATCATCACCAACGACGGTTGCCAGCAGGTTGGCGGAGTCGACCTGACCTTGCCAGGGGTCAATGTAAGCGAGATTAGGCGGCATGTAAATGGGAGGACTGGGATAGCCTCCATAACTTTTAAAATTCCAGTGCCCACTCCCAACCAGGGTTACGTAAGAAGGGGGCGTCTGCCAGTTTTCAAAGGCGTAGATCAGAAAGTTCTTGATGGCAATAGGATGGTAAATCCCGTCGTTGAATTCCCGGTATAGATCGTCTATGTCCACAATTGCGACACTCAACCCCTGTGCTATCCGGTAGGCGACCAACGGTTGCAAGGAAGGGATGAGGTCCTGGTGGGAGATAAAAAGATAATCCGCTTCCGGCATGTTGGCAAAGTCAGGGGGCTGGTATTCGACAATACTATATGGACTCAAGATACTGCTTGTTCCTGCAAGAAAGTAGCTGGCTTTCGACCCATCGGTGGCCTTGAAACTGGTTGTATAAGTCCCACTTCCGGTTGTGTTCGTGTTGAGTACCCGTATTGGCACAAAACGATTGGTAATATTGTAGACCTCAACCGTGCTGCTGGTGAAACCAGGGATCACGTATTTCCAGGTACCCGGAGCATAACGGGTAAAGGCCAGTTTATTGTTTTCGGCAACGAACTCGCGGGTATAAGTGATCTCATAAAAGTCAAAATACATCCGGGTTGTGCCGGGGGATACATCCGGTTGCATAATGAAGGTGAGGATATTTGTTCCTTCGACCAGGTCGCCTTGTGGGATTTGCGCTGTCATGGTGTGCCGGGTACGTCCATCCCAATAGGCGTCTTCCAGCGCAGTGGGCCGTGTGTTGATAAAGAATTGGGTATGGTGATCAGGGTAGCCCGCGGTCGCGTTCCGTGAAGCGACTTCCGCATGAACCGTGGCATTATAACTACCCAAAGCCACTGCCGTTAAGTTGATCTCATAAGTGCTCGCGAAAGGCAGTGCGGATGTGGGTTGTTGGGTCTGACTCCAAAACCAGACATCCTCTGAATAGTATTCATGTGACCACCAGTAATTGGATTCTTCGCCGTGGACGGTCGTCGTATAAACGCTGGTAAGCGTTCCCCCGTTCGGGGTTCCGTTCACCGTTCCCATACGGGGGCCAGGCGTCCCCCCAACGGTAAGCGAATAAACATTGTCGTCGGTGTACTGTTCCAATGCGTCTGCCAGGTCGCAGGTTCCGGGAGAACAAAGCCAAAACCAGTTGTTCCCCGGTTTCCCATCCTCCTGCGTCATCATCGCTGCGTACTTTTCTGCTAAAATATCGCCTCGAAATTTCTCCCCATAAAACGCAATATAATCGTTCCCATCAAAACTCTCGTCTCCCTCCCCATAAACATAAATCGCCACATCTTCTTCCTGGTTGTACAGGTGAAATGTCGTTGGATTGATATTGTCCACATCCATTCCAGCCGCTTTCAGGTCGTCGTAAGTCACGTGGTAGATCCCATCCTGACGGACGGTAATATCGAAGCGCGAGCCAAGCGTTTGGTAACTGGTTGATTGTTTAACTGGTAATTGATCGCCCGCCATTCTCCAAAACCGGGATGCCTGATAATTGAGGAGGGAAGCAGAAAAAGCATCTTCAAAAGGGCTTTCGGTGAAAGTGTTTGTCGCTCTGCCACCCGAAAAAGTGATTTCGGCTTGTAAATGTTCGTGCCAGCGCAGCGCGCGTTGGGCGGGGTTGTATTGAAAAGGGAAAAACGTTACGAGCATCACGCGTTGGTCGCGTATCCATGCTTCCTCTCCCAATTGCACGGGACTCGAAGGAATCCACGTATCGTTCGCATACGCAGCCGGGTCGGGTTCGTGCCCCATCTGTCCCGGCTCGAGGTCATATTCCAGGGGAAGGGCCTGAGGTCCTGGCAAGAGGGTATACTGTCCTTCAAGCAGCGCACTATCCCCGCGCGTGATTTGTAAGATTACCTCTGCATCCGGCGGTATCCCAATCAATCCGCTGATAACCGGCAGTTGTGGATGGCCAGGGTCTCCCCACAATTCCCCGTCCGGGATTGTTAGTTCGTCAAATTTCCCCGAACTGGATCGTTGGACCTCGAAACCGGGTGTGTCTAACGCCAGGGTTAACCCGCTCAGATCAGCTCTCAGCACGCGAATACCCGTTTGCGAGCGGGCGAGGGCTTGTGGCTGTCTGGTGTCTTGCAACGGATAAGCCAACGCGGGTGTGAAATTCCCCATTACGATGATCAGTAGCGTAAAAATGTTAAGCAGCCGGTGATGTTTCATGCAGTCAAGTCCTTCAGACATGGGAATAGGATTTTCTCTCCTCCGATCCAATTAAAAAAGCTCTGTGTTGCTACAGAGCTTTATTATATTGAATTTTCTTAATCTCGAACAGTGGGATACACGCCCCCCTTTGGTCTATTTTCAGTTAGAAGCTGTCTGAAAAGTATCATCCTTGCCCAGACCCGAAAGGTTTTCATCAGGTTCTGGATGGATAAGGTGTCTGAAAAGCCCGAAAAATCACCTTCAATAGGTATCTTTTGGAAACCTTTCGGGTCTTTGGGGACTTTTCAGACGGTCTCTTAGACCAGTTGTAAGGGCAGCAACTTGGGTTTCTGTAATGCCCGGCTCACACCATACCCGGTGATGATCAGGGAAATGAACAGCGCCAACTGTCCGGGCAGCGCTTCTGTCGCATGACTCATGATCGTCTGGCTGCTCGAGGCCAGCCCATTTTGATCTATGACCTCGACACGATAAACATATTCCTCACCTGGAACCAAGAGAAAATCCCTGAAGGTATACACCTGAGCGTCCGGCGTAGCAGCAACTTCATGCACGAGTTCGAAATCCCCAGTTCCATGGATAGTATCGGCGCGATAAACTCGGAACGTTTCGGGTTGCCCACCCTGTGCGGACCATTGTAGGACAATTCCTGGGGGTATCACATGCCACAGAATAATGGCGGAGAGCAAAATGAGGACCATGCCTCCTACCCACGTCTTCCAAAAACCGGGCTGTATACTGGATTTAGGAGAAATTTGTACAACAGCCTGGATTCGGCGAAACACATCCACAGAGGGAGTGGACATGGGTTGTGTATGAACCGCCTCGCGCAAATGCTGGATAGATTGCAATTCCGCCTGAGCTGCGGAGTCGGTTTTTAGCCACCAGCTTATGATCCACTGTTTAACCGGCCCCAAAGCGTCGTTGGCATATTCGGGAAGGAGGGAGTGAAAATATTTTCGAAACATTCTTTTTACTCAATCTTTTTTATTTTTCGGGTTATTTCCCCTATGGGCTGAGTAGTTACGATCCTTATTGATGATTTCTTGAGTGGTAAGGATGCCGTTGAGATTACGAAGCGCGTTATGGAGCCGGCTCTTAACCGTACCTACGGGGCAGTC
>DATDOR010000131.1:0-4214 GCA_035293165.1 Anaerolineales bacterium
CCTCGCCAAACCGCGCGGGGGCCGGGCCGCATTCGAAGGCGGCCTGGCCCGCGCGGGATTGGTTGAATCCGATCTCAATAACGCCGCCCGCCCGCGCGAGAGTCTGCTCGCCTTTCTCGAAATCCACATCGAGCAAGGCCCGCGCCTCCCCGCTGCCAAGGCGGAGATTGGCATCGTCACCAACATCGCTGGCATCAACTCCAATAAACTGACCTTCACCGGTCGCGCGGACCACGCCGGAACTACTCCGATGGACGCCCGCCGCGACGCCGGTCTGGGCGCGGCGACCTTCATGGTGCGCGCTCGTGAAGAAGTCATGCGCGACTTTCAAAACTGCGTCATCAACTTTGGGCAGATAACATTTTTCCCTGGCGCGTACAACATCGTCCCCGAACGGGCGGAACTCGCATTGGAATACCGCGCCCCCTCGCAACTCGAACTGGAAATGCTCAAATCCCGGCTGATCGACCTCGCCCAACAGACCGCCCAACAACTCAATCTCAAACTGGAAAGCGAAGAAAGCGGCTGTATCCGTGCGACTCCCTGCTCTCTCAAAGTGCAAGAAGCCTTCACGGCGGCATGTGATACGCTCAACCTGCGTTGTATCCGGTTGACCTCCGGCGCCGGACACGACACGATGTCCCTCGCCCAGATCTGCCCCGCTGGGATGATCTTCATCCCCTCCACCGGAGGCAGCCATAACCCGAACGAGTTTGCCCGGTGGGAAGACTGCGTGAACGGGGCAAATGTGTTGTTGCACGCGGCGTTGGAGTTAGCCAAATAACCCAACCAAAATCCTCACTCCCAACCCCAACACGATCAAGTTCCCCAATACCACCGCCCCCCGTTGAAAACCGAGGGGCAAACTTTTGTGGGCAACAGCTCCCACCACCGCCAGCAGGGTCTGCCACGAAAGGGAGGACAATCCCGCCCCGGCGACAAACAACCCTACCTCTCTTATCGAACTCAGCCCTCCAATGTTTCGTCCAATAATATATGCAGCAAAATAAATCACCGTTGCCGGGTTGATGATCGTCAGCCCAAAAAACTGTCCGTAGGTTTGGAAGGAGCGGGATTCACTCACTTTCCGGTTATCCTTCTCTTTTGTCTCCGCTTTTCGAGGCCGAAAACTCCCCCACAATCCCCATCCTCCCAAACCAATCAACACCAACGCACTGATCACGCGCAAGGGCGTTGCAATCGGTTCGAGCAAACGGACCAATGCGGTTCCCGCAACTGCCGCGAGTATCGAATACAAAAAGTCCGCCGACGCTGCTCCGGCCCCGGCCATAAACCCCGATTGAAACCCGCACCGGATTCCAGTTTGGATGATCAAAACCGCAATCGCGCCCACCGGAATAGCAATGCCGTACCCGGCAAGAAGGCCTTCGTAAAATGGGTTCATAATCAGATATTGTAACTGCTCAGGCTAAGGAAGAATGTTTCCCCTACCTATCTCCCCCACCTCGGCTGCCAGTCCGAAATCAGGTTGTTCGTCAACCTCGCCAGCCCTGTGCCGTCGGGGTGGATGATGTAAATTTCGTTGTTCCCGTCCCGGAACGAGGTGAAGGAAATCCAATTCCCGTCTGGGGACCAACTCGGGCCGAGGTTGTCACCGCCGTTCGTCAGTTGGCGTAATCCGCTCCCGTCTACATTAATCACATAAATATTGCGATCTCCAGATGGCCCGGCGTAAAATGCCAGCATGGTTCCATCTGGCGACCAGGTGCTGCGCCCACCCATCTCCGGCAGATTCGTGACGCGCTGGACATCGGACCCGTTCGCATCCATGATAAAAAGCTGGCGGTCTCCTTCACGAGAAGAGGCAAAGGCTATAAATCTCCCGTCTGGAGACCAGGTTGGGTCAATATCATCGGTAGGCCCATCGGTGATAGGGTGGGGGTTGTTGCCATTCGATTTCATGAGCCAGATGGATTGTTTTCCGCCGGTTTGGTTGGTGAAAGCGATTCTTTCACCGTTGGGGGATAACTCCGGGGCATACAGGCTGCCGATGTTACTCGTCAGCCGTTCCAGGCCATCGCCATTGGTCTCCATCTTGTAGATTTCAAAATTCCCGCTGCGTCGAGAGACAAAAAATATCGTTTGCCCATCGGGAGATAGGGATGCGTAAAATGCGGTTGCCGTAAAATCGGTAAGCTGCTTGCGCCCGCTGCCATCGGCGTTCATCACACAAATCTGGTCAATCTGATTAATGAAACAGGTGAAGACGATTTTACCGTTCGGAGGTGGGCCACCGCCAAAGTTGGGGATGGGCGTGGGTGCCAATGTGACATCCAGGACGGGGGTCAGCGTTGGAAGGAAGGTTGTCGTAGGAAAAACGGTAACGGGTATGGTGGCGGACGCGGATAACGTGGGTAGGGAGACAATTTCGACCGGAGTGGGTGTCGGGCGCGGTTTTGGCGGATTCTGCCAGATGGAATAGAACCCAGCCACCAGTGCACAAAAGCCAAGCACGCCACAGCCTAATCCACCAAGGAGGATTTTGTCAAATTTGGAGAGTAGTGTTTGGGGCGATTCCATCAGGGTAACGAGTCAACAAATCAGCAAACCTCAAATCGGCAAATTCAATCTGTGCTGTTCTTTTCGTGTCCATTTTACCCATTTCGGTCCATTTTCGCTTTCAAATCCCGGTATTGTTTTTAGCGAGCGTAAGTAGTAATGGTTCTCCCGGAATTAATGGGATGGGAAAGTGAGTATCCTGCCAACTGCTCCGATCTTCGCTGTGATCGCGGGCGTAGTCAAACACGCCCGGGCAATCTCCCTGCCTGAGTGGGAGACTGCTTCGCCCAAAGCGGCTCGCAGTGACGTTAAGTTTCTTAGGAGGAGGGTTTTGACGAAGAAGTAACCCGCATTTTAGCAACCAGTTTACGGTATTGAGGGGAACGAGCATAGGCGGTGATTTGTTCGATTCGCTTGATGATGAGTGGATGCGTTCCCACGAGTTCCCGCAGATTCCCGCCGAGTGTGTCATCCTCTGCGTCCAGGTATGCGTATGCCTGGGCCAGTTCTGCATCCGTGCGGGCGCGCCCTCCCGTTCCGATTTTGATCAGTGCGGTGATCGCTTTGCGGGGGTCGCCATTCGCCAGTATCCCCGCTCGGTCGGCGGAAAATTCGCAGGCTCGGTTCCAAGAACGAAAAGCCAGGTGTAGGATGGCAAGGCCGATATATGGGCTGGGGATTCCCGCCAATCCCCCAATCACGGAATTCAACCAGGTGTGATCCAGTTTGACATGCCCCATCTCGTGCCCGATGACAAATTGCAATTCCTCTGTATCCAGCACTCGAAGGAGAGCATCGGTCAAAACAATCACCTTAGGGCTGTCAATCCCGAACGTGTAGGCGTTGAGGGCTTTGCTGTCAATCACGTACACTTCAACGGGTTCGACTTGCAAACGCTTTGCTGCCTCCTCTATCACTGCTGACAGTTTAGGCATCCTTTGTGGGTTGACGCGGTAAGCATGCCGCATCAAGGATTCGTGGTGCGAACGTACACTCAAGTACGCCAACCCGAAAAACAGCAGCAAAAATGCGCCGCTCAGGCAGAAGGTGGCGGTGGAGGTGAGGACGATGACGGCAAAGACGAGGAGCAGTGTGCCGGTCAGGATAAGGGTTTCATTGGGGTAGCGGTAGGAAGTAGTGTTCATAGTCAGCAAGGGGATTAGCCTGAAAACATTCTCTTTCCCAGTGTACATACGAATCCCGAATGCGTAAAGTTTTAGCAATTGTGGATTAACGGTAATTGACAGGGTGGGAACCTAAATTTCTCGCTAAAAATGGAAGAGCAGCAATTGATTATTCGTAATAAGGAGGATAGCGTCCAACTCCCCCAGAGAATTCAATTTTAACACTAATCGATCAACCGTGCGGCCAAGTCTCTGAGTTGAGTCATGTCAATGGGCTTGAGCAAAACCAAATCCACTCCTTCACTCAATATCTCTGCTAATGATGAGTCCCCCGTTGCCAAAACCACTTTGGTATCCTTCAAACAAGGGTTTTCCTTGATATGTTCCAAAAGTTCTTCCCCAGAAATCTTCGGAATATGAAGATCGAGCAAAATCAGGTGCGGAATATTTTCAGAGAGGCGTCTTAGACCTTCTAAACCATCATTCGCAATTTCTGTTTCATAGCCTGCCCATTCAAGGGCCTGGCTAAACAAAACTGCCTGATCTTTCACATCTTCAATGACAAGGGCA
>DATDOR010000132.1:0-19617 GCA_035293165.1 Anaerolineales bacterium
AAGTAGATCGAATCATTAAAGACGGTGACATGATCGAAACAATGGACGGGTTGCAAGCAGTTTTCACCCCGATAGTCTGCTTTGGGCATGGCAACCCCATCGTAAAAAATGCCAACCATGCGCTCCGTGACTTCGCCCAAAAAATCCTATAAACGGTTAGACTTATGAACCTCCAATCTGCCATTCCCCACCTCTCCCCAGTTTGGACACATTACACCCAAATCATCGCCGCGCGCGGTGAAGGGGCCAAATTATATGATCCCGACGGACACGAATATCTCGACTTCACCTGCGGGATCGGCGTTACCAACACCGGACACTGCCACCCGCGCGTAGTAGAAGCGATCCGGAATCAGGCGGGGTTGCTGCTCCACGGACAGGCGAACATCGTTTATCACCCGCCCATGCTCGAACTCGTTCACGAACTCCGGCAAATTCTCCCCCCGGAAATTGACGGCTACTTCTTCAGCAACTCCGGTGCGGAAGCGGTCGAAGGCGCGGTCAAACTCGCCCGCGCCGCTACCAGACGCCCCAACGTGATCGTCTTCCAGGGCAGTTTTCACGGGCGTACAGTTGGCACGATGTCCCTCACCACGTCCAAAACCATTTACCGGGCTGGATACCAACCTTTGATGGCAGGTGTCTACGTCGCTCCATTCCCTTACGCCTACCGCTATGGATGGGACGAAGAAAAAACCAGCCAATGGTGTCTGGAAGAACTCGACCTGCTCCTTAACACCCAAACCGCTCCCGATGAAACTGCCGCGATGCTGATCGAGCCGGTCCTTGGTGAAGGGGGATATGTCATCCCCCCTACCAGTTTCTTGCAAGGTTTGCGGGAGCGGTGTGACGCATACGGCATCCTGTTGATCGCCGACGAAGTCCAGGCCGGATTTGGCCGCACCGGAAAGTGGTTCAGTTTCGAGCATTTCGGTGTGCGCCCAGACATCGTCATTGCTGCGAAAGGGATCGCGAGCGGGATGCCACTTTCGGGAGTGTTTGCCCCCCTCTCGCTCATGGAAAAGTGGACGCCCGGTTCGCATGGTGGCACGTATGGCGGGAACGCGGTCGCCACCGCCGCTGCGGTCGCCACCATCCGCGCTATGCGGGATGAGAACATGCTTGGTAACACCAACGAACGCGGTTTTCAGCTTATGACTGGGCTGCGCCACCTGCAAGAAGAATATTCCCAAATCGGTGATGTGCGCGGGTTGGGGTTGATGATCGGGACAGAATTCCGCACGCACAACGGCAAACCCGACAAAACTAGCGCGAAAAATGTCGCACACGCCACCCTCGACCGGGGGCTGATCCTGCTCACCTGCGGGCCGTGGGATAACACCATCCGGTGGATTCCCCCGCTCGTCGTGAGCGAAAACGAAATTGCACAAGCATTGGATATTTTTAGCCAGTCCTTGCGTGAAGTACTGGGATAGGAGGCCGCTTATTGAGCAATCAGAGTTGTTGTTTCATCTCCTCTTGAATAAAATCCAAGTAACTACTCAGTCGAGAAGGGGATTAGCCCAAAAAAAAGGTGTGCGTGGGGGTGTACACCCCTACACACACCTTTTTCTCGGAATTTCCTCTGCCTTAGCCTGAGCAGTTACAAATCCAATTCATAATACTGGTTCATAACGTGACAGCCCCTTTGTAAGTGACTGTCACCTGGACAATAATTTTTACTGATGAGCAGTAAACTTACGGAGAGAATGCTATGAAATCACAAAAAACAATATTGTTACTTGTTTTCGTCACCATCTTAGCAATGACGACGAGTGCGTGCCAACCCGCCGCAACCACTGGTTCAGAAGAAGGCGGGATGATCCAAGAAATTGGCGAAGGCGAAGGCCAGGTAGACATCATCGCCTGGGCAGGGTACATCGAACGCGGCGAGACAGACCCTGCATACGATTGGGTGACGGATTTTGAAGCGGCGTCCAGTTGTAAAGTGAATGTCAAAGTGGCTGCCACTTCCGACGAAATGGTCGCCCTGATGAACGAAGGTGGCTTCGACCTCGTCACCGCTTCTGGCGATGCCAGTCTGCGACTGATTTCCGGAGGTCGCGTGCAGGAAGTCAACGCGGACCTGATCCCCAGTTGGAACACTGTTGACCCTCGCCTCCAAAACGCCCCCTGGCATACGGTGAACGGCAAACACTACGGCGTCCCCTACCAATGGGGTTCCAACGTCCTCATGTACAATACTGAAGCTTTCAGTGACCAATCCCCAACCAGTTGGGATGTGGTCTTTGAGGAAATGACCCTGCCCGACGGCCAATCGAACAAAGGCCGCGTCCAGGCATTCGATGGCCCTATCTATATCGCCGATGCCGCGTTGTACCTCAAATATCACAACCCCGAATTGGGCATCCAAGACCCCTATGCCCTCAATCGGGAGCAATTCGACGCCGCACTCAACCTGCTTCGCCAGCAGCGCGAGATCGTCGGTCGTTACTGGCACGACGCATTTATTCAAATGGATGACTTCACAAACGAAGGCGTAGTTGCTTCCTCGTCCTGGCCTTTCCAGGTGAACTTTCTGCAATTCAGTGGTGTCCCTGTCGCCAGTGTGATTCCGGTCGAAGGTGCGACTGGCTGGGCAGACACCACGATGATGCACATAGATGCCCCGCACCCCAACTGCGCGTACATGTGGCTGGAATATTCCATCAACCCCAAACTCCAGGGCGACCTGGCCGCGTGGTTTGGCTCTGTTCCAGCAGTGTTGGCGGCTTGCCAGGGTAACGAACTGCTCACTGATGAGGGCTGTGCCATCAATGGTGAAGGGAACTTCGACAAGATTGCCTTCTGGAAGACTCCCACGTCGGACTGCTTCGGCCAAGGTGGTGAGTGCGTGCCCTATCACGAATGGGTGACGAATATGATTGCAGTAATGGGTGGGCGGTAAATTGAGATTGGTTACTGGTGAGTAGAGAGTTGTAGTTAGATGACTCTCTACTCTCAATTTTTGTTTTCTGGAGTAAAACTATGGACTACAAACTCTGGATCAACGGTCAATGGACAGATACCGACGGTGGGAGCATGATGGGGATCGAAAACCCGGCCACGCGGGGGACGGTTGCCCAAGTCGTGGATGCTTCCCGCGCAGATGTGGATGCCGCGGTGCAGGCAGCGAAAACGGCGTTTTTCGACGGGCGGTGGTCTAAACTTACCCCCAGCACACGGTCGAACGCTATGCTCAAACTGGCGGGTTTAGTTGAAGCGAAGGCCGAAGAAATCGCCCGTGCGGAAACGCTCCAAACCGGAAAACCTTACGCGTTCAATGCGTTGGGCGCAGATATGCCATTCGCTGTTGACAATATCCGGTTCTTCGCCGCAGCCGCCCGCGATGTACATGGCTCGCACGCGGGCGAGTATTTAGGCGGGTTTACCTCGATCTTTCGCCGCGAGCCGGTCGGGGTGGTCGGGCAGATTGCACCCTGGAATTATCCGGTGTTGATGGCAATCTGGAAACTTGGTCCAGCGCTGGCGGCTGGCTGCACAGTTGTCCTGAAACCAGCGCCCGGTACACCCCTCACCAGCCTGATGTTGGCTGAAATGTGTTCGGAAGCGGGCATCCCCGACGGAGTGGTGAACGTGGTCACGGGCGGGAACGATGCAGGACAGGCGCTGGTCGAACATCCTGACGTGCGGATGGTCAGCCTGACCGGGTCAACAGAAACCGGGAAAAAGGTGATGGCGACGGCGGCAAAAACGCTCAAGCGCGTCCACCTGGAACTGGGCGGAAAAGCCCCGATATTAGTCTTTAACGATGCCGATTCGGGGCTGGTTGCCGAGAAAGTGACGTTGGGCGCGACGTTCAACACCGGGCAGGATTGCACGGCTGCAACGCGGGTCTATGCGGAGAAGAATCGGTACGAGACAGTCAAAGATGCGCTCGTCGAGGCGATGAAAGCGGTCAAGGTCGGTGACCCGATGGATGACGCGACTGAGGTAGGGCCGTTGATCTCCGCGCGGCAGCGAGAACGCGTCGCGGGATTCGTGGATCGGGCGAAGGCTGCCGGGGCCACGATCTTGACCGGGGGCGGTGTGCCATCCGGCCTGGACGGGGGATATTACTATTCCCCGACCGTGATATGTGATGTTGCTCAATCCGCGGAAATCGTTCAGGGTGAGGTGTTCGGCCCGGTCATCACTATCCAGTATTTCGACAATGATGATCAGGCAGTGCAATACGGGAACGATGTACAATATGGCCTTGCAGCGTCCATCTTCACGAAGGATGTTGGGCGCGCGATGCGGGTGTCGGCGGCGTTGGAGTTCGGGACGGTGTGGGTGAATGATCACATCCCGCTCACGTCAGAGACGCCACATGGCGGGTTCAAGCAGTCCGGGTTCGGAAAGGATTTGTCAGCGGAGGCGGTTGGTGATTATCAAATCACCAAACATGTCATGGTTTCACACGTTTAAATTTCAGCTCTCACCTGCGTTTTGCGGGCAAGTATTCCTCCAAGGAGAATATTCATTTTAGACCTGAAATGGTCTGTCATGATTCACCCACATACCGAACTTCGTTTTGTTTCTCCCCAAATTGGGCATGGCATTTTTGCCACAAAATTTATTCCAAAAGGAACAATAACCTATGTAGAAGACCCGCTTGAAATCCACATTCCTCCAGATAGCCCACTTTGGAAGAATCCGATGCTTGGCAACCTCCTCAAAATCTATTCAACTCTTAAGGATGATGGCACTTATGAATTGAGTTGGGATTATGCCAAACACATGAATCACTGCTGTCATTACAATACTATCACAACCGGTTGGGGTTTTGAAATTGCTGTGCACGATATTGAGGCCGGTGAGCAGATTCGAGATGATTATGGAATGTTCAACGTGGATTATGACATGGAGTTGATTTGTGATTTTCCCGATTGCCGGAAGCGCATCAGAACAGCCGATTTCGATAAAAATGCCAGCCAATGGGAAGCCGACGCGCGGGATGCCCTGACCCTTGCCAGTCAAGTGCCCCAGCCTTTGCTGGAAGTGATGGATGAACAAACCCGGCTTGAACTTGAAAGGTATCTGCAAACCGGTGAAGGGTACAAATCAGTAATAAACTTAAAATTCGTCGAAACCAAACCGCTCAGGAGTCACAATCCTCAATGATTCACCCACATACCGAACTTCGTTTAGTTTCTCCCCAAATTGGGCACGGCGTTTTTGCCACGGAATTTATTCCAAAAGGAACGATCACGTATGTAGATGACCCACTTGAAATTCACATTCCCCTGGACAGTCCGCTTTTGCAACATCCGGTGCTGGGTAAAATTCTTAAGATTTACTCAATTCTTGAGAATGACGGCACGTATGAGTTGAGTTGGGATTATGCCAAGCACATGAACCATTGCTGTCAAGCCAATACCCTCACAACCGGCTGGGGTTTCGATATTGCTGTCCAGGACATCCATCCGGGTGAGCAAATCCGGGATGATTACGGTATGTTCAATGTGGACTACGAGATGGAGCTGATTTGCGAGTTTGCTGAATGCCGGAAACGGGTCAGGGCGGCGGATTTCGATAATTACGCTGATCAATGGGAAACCAAAGCCCTGGACGCGCTCGCTTGTGCCAGTGATGTATCCCAGCCACTGTTGGAAGTGATGGATGAACAAATCCGGTTTGAACTCGAAAGGTATCTGAAAACCGGGGAAGGGTACCGTTCGGTAAGAGAATTGAAATTCAGTTTGCCTGAAAAGAAGGAGAATGATTTTTGACTTCTTCTAACAGCCACACCCCTTCGATCCGCTTCATCAACGTGAGCCGCCATTTTGGGGATGTACGAGCGGTGGATGAGGTGAGTTTAGATATTGAAGATGGCGAATTTTTCACTTTACTTGGCCCGTCGGGGTCGGGGAAGACAACTTGCCTGCGGATGATTGCCGGGTTCGACCGGCCAACAAGGGGGCAGATTTTTCTGCACGGGAAAGATGTCTCCAACCTGCCGCCATACGAACGGGATGTAAACACTGTATTTCAGGATTATGCGCTGTTTCCCCACATGACAGTGGCCGATAATATCGCTTACGGCCTGATGATCAAGAAGGTGGAAAAATCAGAACGGATGCGCCGGGTGGAGGAAACGCTCAATCTTGTACAACTCCCCGGCATGGGCGGACGTAAACCTTCCCAATTGTCCGGGGGGCAGCGCCAACGAGTGGCGCTGGCTCGTGCGTTGATCAACCGCCCTCGCGTCTTGCTGTTAGATGAGCCTTTGGGCGCACTCGACCTGAAACTCCGCCAGCAGATGCAGCTTGAGTTAAAAAACATTCAACAACAGGTTGGCATCACGTTTGTTTATGTCACCCATGACCAGGAGGAGGCGTTGACAATGAGCGACCATCTTGCTGTTTTCAATTACGGAAAGATAGAACAGGTTGGTTCCCCAGCGGAGATTTACGAAGTACCGAAGACGACGTTTGTGGCTGGATTTGTTGGTGTATCCAATCTGGTGAGCGGAAAGGCCGCGCAAGAGATCACTGGATCGCCGGAAATGTTCTCCATTCGGCCGGAAAAGATCAAGATCGTCCCACCTGGAACCGACATCGGGGAAGGGATGTACGGCGCTGCCGGAACTACGCGCGAGGTGGTCTACCTCGGCATGTACACCCGGTATCTGGTTGATTTAGAGCAGGGTGGAGAATTGATGGTCATCCAGCAAAATCTGGAAACGACTTCGATGGATGTACTTTCTGCGCGCGGGCAGCGTGTATGGCTGGTTTGGGAGAAGGCACATGTGCATGAGATCAGTTGACTGTGTTCAGTTTACAGTGGCCAGCATTCAGTAACAATGCTACAAAGAATATCTAACTATCTTTACTTACACCCCAAAACCTTCCTGAGCATCATGCTCACGCCGCCGGTATTCTGGCTGGGGGTGGTGTATTTGGGGTCTTTGCTCACGCTGTTGATTAATAGCTTTTTCTATCTGGATGATTTTAGCGGGTTGATTGTGCGGGAGTTTTCCCTCCGGAGTTATGCCCAGTTATTCACACAGTCGAATCTGGATATCGTCACCCGGACGGCAGGCATGGCGGCGGCGGTTACAGTGGCAGCAGGAATTATCGCGCTTCCCATTTCCTTTTTCATTGCCCGGTATGCAGGGCCGCGGCTCAAACCTATTTTGCTCCTTTCGGTCTTGCTGCCGTTGTGGTCGAGTTATCTAGTGCGCGTCTATTCCTGGAAACTGATTCTGGCGAAAGAAGGAATCATCAGCTGGTTGTTTTCCACAACCGGCATGGAAGGGATTCTCAGTGCTATTTTGGGCTTGCCGGGAATTGGCGGGCCGTCGCTTTCGATTTCTGCGATCGGTGTTTTTGTGGTTTTTGTCTATGTCTGGCTCCCCTATATGATTTTGCCCATTCAAGCATCGCTGGAACGCGTGCCCCAATCGTTGCTGGAGGCTTCCAGTGATTTAGGAGCAAATTCCCGCCAGACGTTCCGTCACGTGATTTTGCCGCTGGCTTTCCCTGGCGTTGTGGCGGGTTCGATCTTCACTTTTTCGCTCACGTTAGGGGACTTTATTGTCCCATCTGTATTGGGTAATTCCAGTTACTTCATCGGGCAGGCAGTGTTATCCCATCAAGGGACATCGGGAAATATCCCGCTTGCAGCGGCGATGACGACGGTGCCGATGTTGATCATGGCTGTATACTTGTTGGTTGCCCGGAAACTTGGGGCGTTTGAGGCACTATGAGCGGAAATCGCGCATCCCCGCCTCTCACCCTTGCAACAATCGGCGCAGTCCTTTTCTTAAACCTGCCTGTCTGGATTATCGCCCTGTATGCCTTCACAACCGAAGAAATTGCGTTTTCCTTCCCGCTTCCCGGACTGACGACCAAATGGTTTGGCGTTACAATCGCCCGGATGGATATGTGGCAGGCATTGGGGTTATCCGTCCGGGTCGCAGGGGTCGCGACATTACTAGCTCTTGTATTGGGAACGCTGGCAGCTGCGGCCGTTTCACGTAGTAAATTCTTCGGGCGGGAAGCGGTTTCCTTCTTACTCGTCTTGCCTATTGCCCTGCCCGGTATCGTGACCGGAATTGCGTTACGGTCGGCAATTGGGTTGTTCGACTGGCCTTTTTCTTATTGGACGATTGTTGTCGGTCATGCAACCTTTTGTGTAGTAACTGTCTACAACAACGTCATCGCCCGGTTCCGGCGTACGTCTTGGTCACAGGTCGAGGCCTCAATGGACTTGGGGGCAAATGGGTTCCAGACCTTCAGGCACGTGATCTTGCCCCAGTTGGGGACCGCGCTCCTGGCAGGCGGGATGCTGGCGTTCGCCCTGTCATTTGACGAAGTGATCGTGACCACCTTCACCGCCGGCCAACAGTCCACGCTCCCCATCTGGATCTTCAGCCAGCTCACCCGCCCACGCGACCGGCCGGTGACAAATGTGGTGGCGTTGTTCGTCATTCTATTGACTACGATTCCGATTTTGCTGGCGAACCGGCTTACGCAGGGGGAAACGGTGGATCAAGGGGGAGGAAAATAACCGATCAATTCACTCTATAATTGACACGAAACCCAAATTATTCCCAAACGGTCTTTTGGTAAAAACAAGTCATAATTCCATGTATCAATTTCTTGTTGAAAACCAGAACGAATCTGCCCTCGATCCATTATGATCCGCAAACTTTCCAACAATCCTTTCAACAAAACCAATAACACAACATCCGCCCTCACCAGGGATACCTTGATCGAAAACATGAATGATGGCATCCTGGTGCTTGATAAAGAAGGACTTGTTTTGGACGCGAATCGGGCAACGATGCTCCTGACCGGACTTAGCGAAGAAGACCTTCTGGGGAAACCTGCACCGAAAGAATTTCGTTCATCCATTGAGAAATCCCCCAGCGATCCCGAAGCAACTCGTGCTCGCATCGAAATCAAATGGGAACAACCCGTCTTACGTTATTTGGACTTAAGCATCTCTCCTATCCATGACAAAGACGGACAACTCATCCGGCGGCTCATTGTCCTCCGTGACATTACAAAACAAAAACAAATCGAGAAGGCCCTCCGCTTTTATAACAACCGGCTCAACATCTTACGCGAAATTGACCTGGGTATCCTTAAAGCCACATCCCTCGAAGAAGCCGCTCTTAATACGCTCGTCCACCTGCAAAAAATATTAGCTTGCCAGGAATTGAGGCTGATCGAATACAACAAACAAGTTGAACCCATTCTCCTGGCAGAAATCCGGCCCGAGGATGCGCCTAAGTCCAGATCTTTACCTGGAATTGAGACACTTGATGCACCATTGTTTCAGGGCAAGATTGCCATCGAACGCTTCTCTACTTCCCAATATATCAGGGAAGGATTCCCCAACCAGACCGGGGAGCATGCCGTTGTTCACGCGCCGCTACTTGCCCAAAGCGTGCCTCGCGCTCAGGGAGAGTCATACAGAACCCGCAGCTTAATTGGGTTGCTTTCTCTTACTTTTTATGAAGAAAATGATGTGACTGAAGCAGATTTAGATTTGCTAAACGAAATTACCCATGAAATTTCAGCAACCCTTCAAAACGCCCGGTTACAGGAGGAAACTCGCCGGCGTGCGCTACAATTGCAAGTTGCCTCAGAAATCGCAAGAGACATCGCCAGCGCACGAGAACTCAGTGACCTGATCAATCGCACAGTCAGTCTGGTTGGTGAGCGGTTCGGATATTACCATGCAGCCATTTATTTGTTGGATGAGAAAAATACCTTCGCCGTTTTACAAGCCGCAACCGGGGAGGATGGGGAAAAAATGCTCAGGCATGGACACAAGTTCAAATCTGGGGGCAGCAGTTTGGTTGGGCAAACGGTAGCAACCGGCCAACCACAAATTGCTGATAATTTTGAAATAGAAAATGGACAGCGCAAAAACCCATACCTGCCCCAAACACGCTCAGAACTGGTGCTTCCTTTGAAGATCGGCGAAAAAGTCATCGGGAGCTTGGATGTACATTGTGACCGCATCGCGGCCTTTGATTTGGATGATGCGGTCACCTTACAAATTCTGGCCGATCAGCTTGCGATCGCAGTGGACAATGCTCGCTTGAACCAAATGGCTATCCAGCGGTTGGATGAAACCGTTCGTCAGGTAGGTGAACTGGCTGTTTTGTACGCCGTCGCCCAGGCTGGAGCGGAGAGCACTTCTGAAGATGAGCTGATCGAACGCGTTACCCAGGTTATTGGCGATACCCTTTATCCAGATAATTTTGGGATTTTGCTTGTAGATGAAGAGGAAAAGTTTGTTATCACACATCCTTCGTACCGTGGGGTCCAATCAACCAATCAACTAGGAAAAGGAATCACGGGACGAGTGGCTGCTGATGGACGTCCACACCTGGTTGCGGATGTTGCAGCCAGTTCCGGGTATATAAGACTAGACCAGGAAACACGTTCCGAATTATGTGTGCCGCTTAAAATTGAAGAAAAAGTGATCGGCGTTCTTAATGCCGAAAGCAAAAAAATCAATACATTCACTTTGAATGATGAACGCCTTTTAATAACGGTAGCTGGCCTGTTAGCCACCGCGATCCAGAAAATTCGGCTGCATACCGATTTACAAAAACAAGCCCGCGACCTTGTGATCGCTCTTGAAAAACAAAAGGAACTCGACCGGCTCAAAAGCCAATTCATCCAAAACGTGTCCCACGAACTTCGTACCCCCCTTGCCATCATTCGTGGATATGCAGAGTTGTTGGACTCTGGTGATCTGGGTGAAATCGATATTTCTTATAAAGATCCCATCTCGACGATTGCGCGCCGTGCAGCGATGCTCTCCAATATGGTAGATGATCTGATCGCCATCCTCGAGGCTGAGGAGCGCTCTCTTAAGAAATCAGATTTTGATTTAGGAAGTTTGATAAAAACGATGATGGACGAGTTTCAAATTTCTGCACAAAATGAAGACATTTCTTTGACGACAGAAGTGGCGCCAAACCTCCCTCCCTTCCACGGTGATGCCGATCATCTACGCCGCGTCGCAGACAATCTGATCAGTAATGCTCTCAAATTTACACCACGAGGCGGACAGGTCTCCGTTTCATTACGAGTTGAAGGTGACCAGTTTGTTCTCCGAGTCAGTGACACCGGCATTGGTATCCCAGACGATGAACTTGAACGCATCTTTGAACGGTTTTACCAGGTAGATGGAAGCATGAGCCGCAGATACGGCGGAACCGGGCTAGGGCTTTCGCTTGTTCACGAAATTGTGATCGCTCACCAGGGAAGGATAAGCGTCCAAAGCAAAGTCAACGAAGGGACTACCTTCACGATCCAAATTCCTGTAAAAACGCCCGCTTTGGCTTCTAGTAAAATATTTCGGGCCACAGAAACAGTGGATTGACCATTTCCCTTACCAAAGAAACAGGAGCGGGCCATAGCCCGCTCCCGTGCTTTTCTTAATCCCCATCTCCATCCGAGGTGCGCATCGAAGAAAGCCATTTTTCAACTTCTCGTCCAGCCAGATCGCGGCTTCCCAACCCAAAGGCCAGCGCGGCCGATACCCCTATCGCACCCAGTAAAATGCCGAATGCCAGGTTGACGATTTCATCTGCAATCCCCATTTGGCGTAAGGCCAATGCACCCGCAAAAACGGTGATCGCAATCCGGGTCATATTCCCAGCAAAGGAGGCTTGCTGTCCTTCTGTACTGAGTACCACGCTTCTTGCCACATTGGCCAGATAAACACCAATGGCAAAGATGATCAATGCCAGTAGAACCTGTCCACCGAAAGTGGTAAAGCTGGCAATCATGTCTGCGAGCAAACCAAAGCCAACCATATTCGCCGCTTCTGTCGCCGCAAACAACATCAAGGCTACAATAACCAGATAGCCAACCAATTCTGAGGGTGTGCGCTGGCCTTCCATAGCCTCCGCTCGCATCCCTAGTTTTTCAGGAAGCGTATCAAAACCCACCCCCTTCAAAACGCTTGAAATCAACCCCGATACCAGCCGGGCAACCAGATAAGCCAACGCCAATACCAGAAACGCACCGAAAATTCCTGGCACAGCATCCAACGCCGTCGTCAACATGGCTGTCGCCGGGCCAGAAATCGCATCAACCTGCAACTGGCCTAAAGCTGAAACAATGGTTGGTATCAAAATGAGGGCGTAAACAATCGTCCCGACCAGTTTTGAGAGCGTCTGGTCGCCACTTAGACCGACGCGTTCCCCAGCCTGGTCTGCCCCTGCGGCCTGGAGCAAATTCGTGACCACCTGGCGGACAATACGGGCAATGAACCACCCGAAGAGAAGCGTTAACCCTGCCGCAAACAAATTGGGGACGGCTTGCAGAAGGCTGTCCACCATGTTTTGGACCGGAGTAACCAATCCCTGCAATCCCAACTGGCCTAATACGGCAGGCAAGAAAAGAAGGAAAATCAGCCAATAAGCTGCGTTCGCCAGTGAATTGGAGAGAGAAATCTGGTCACTTTCATCCAGGTTTGCCTGCTTCGTCAACCGTTCATCTAACTTGGTGCGGGAGGCAACCTGAATGATTAAAAATTTCACTACGGAAGCCACAACCCAGGCAATCAGCAAAACTGCCAACGCACCCAGCAAACCGGGGACAAA
This sequence comes from Anaerolineales bacterium, assembly GCA_035293165.1. Taxonomy (GTDB): domain Bacteria; phylum Chloroflexota; class Anaerolineae; order Anaerolineales; family JABWBV01; genus JABWBV01. Next base: position 12,587 of record DATDOR010000132.1, read on the forward strand.
CAAAGCAATTTGATCCAGCAAGGTTTGCAAAGGAGATGAAACAGCTTGCAAATTTAGCCGGTCGAGAAATCCAACAACGCCAAACAATAGGATGATATAAAAAACAAGCCTGGCGATCCATTTTTCCAGATCAATTTGTTGGCCGCCTTCACCGCCTGAAATCGCTTGTGCCAGACGTTCATCCAAAGTCGTCCGGCGCAGTCCTGCCCGGACGATAGCTGCCGCAATTAATGCCACAAGCCAGCCGCCAAATAGAAAAGCCAGGGCAGCTAAGAAATTTAGCACGCCACCCCCAATGCTCGTTAATAATTGGTTGAGTATTTCTTGATAATCCATGTCATCTACCTCCGATAAATGTGAATTCTTTGGGTATGGGCAAAACCTTCCCATTTGAACCCCAAAGAAATTTATTTGGTTCTTTGGGAATTGGCGGGGAGGCAACCACGGCAAATCCCAAAGAGCCATTTATTTTATGCAATTCTCCACACTGAGAACTACAGTTACAAGTGTATAAAGATTATATTGTGCTCCGCAACAGTTGTAAACCGATTCTATTCGTATAGATTGTGATCCTCTGAACTCAGGTAAAATAGCTGCGATGAAATGCAAGAAATACCTCTTAACATTTCTCTTATTCAGCTTTTTGTTATCTGGTTGTGGAAATCTTTTTCCTACACCGCCTGTTTTCGTTCCACCCACACTCGCCGCAACTTCGCAAGCCGTCCAAACACCCCTTCCAACCTCTTTACCTGCTACTCCGACTCCCTCTTGCCAAAACAACCTGGCCTATCTAGACGACTTGACGTTACCTGATGGCACATTTGTTAATCCGGGGGAATCCCTCGATAAACGATGGCAGGTAGAGAACAATGGAACTTGTAACTGGGAAGAGGATTATACCCTGCGCGTGATTGCCGGTCCGGACATGGGAGCTACCCCGGAACAACCCCTTTACCCGGCTCGGGCAGGGTCGGAAGCTGTTATACGAATCATATACATTGCCCCGACAGAATCTGGAATCTACCGCAGCGCGTGGCAGGCTTTCGACCCGGACGGGCAGCCATTTGGGGATCCCATTTTCATCGAAATCATCGTCCCATAGGCAATTGACAATCCACCCCACTATCGTGGTAGCATCAAATCGCAGGCATCACTATAATAAATCCTATGCGCTTTTTGAAATGGATAACCATCCTTTTGCTTTCCTTGATCTTTTTATTGGTCTCCGCAGGAGCAGGGTATTATTTCCTTTCTCCAACGGTTAGCGGATTGGGGATGCAAGTATCTATCGCGCAATCCCGATGGATCACCTCGGTGACAAACACACCTACCCCCTTCCAGCCACAGACCTTCACCCCAACCATTACACGAACCCCGACCAACACACCCACACCTACGTTTACTTCTACACCAACGCCAACATTTACGACAACGCCAACAGAAACTCCGATCCCGACCGCTACCCCCCCCATACCTGTAGAAGCCTATATTGCGGGTGTTGTTGGTCACGCTCAAACGTATAACCTGAGTTGCGAATCCCGTTCTGCTTCCGATCTGGCTCAGTTTTTCGGTGTCGCTTTTACTGAAATGGATTTTTTGAGGGCATTACCCGTTTCCGATAACCCTGAGAAAGGTTTCGTAGGCAGCGTTACAGACCCGCTCGGAAGTCTGCCACCGAACGGATATGGAGTTCACGCGCCGCCCGTCGCGGCATTGATGCGTGCCTGGGGCCTGCCTGCCATCGCCCGGCGGGGAATGTCATTTCTCGAACTTCAGGGAGAAATCGCCGCGGGACGCCCGGTAATGATTTGGGCCATTCGTCAATTGGGGTATAGCACTCCGGTTGAGTACACTTCATCTGATGGAGAAACAATTATGGTTGCGCGCTACGAGCACACGTTTATCACTATCGGATATAGCCAGGACTATGTGACTGTGGTGGATAATCACCTCGTCTATCGTGTTTCTGTAGAGCAATTTTTGACTTCATGGGGATTACTGGGAAACATGGGAATTGTAATAGAAGAGTGAAGGGGAAACTCACTCAATTTTACCGGCAACATCTACCTGATGAGCAATGTAAATCAGTTCGCCCTGTTCAATTTGTGCGTGCCGTGCGGCCAACCAAGTTGATAATTGTTCCGCGTTTATTTCAGAGCGTTCGGTGAGGGATTGTGCAAAAAAATGCAGTATGTGTTTTAAGAAATAGGATTCATCTCCCGGATAGCCATTTCGACCGGGGATCACGACCCAGTCGGAACTGCCTGCGGCGAGGATTTCAGCTCCTGCTTGTTTAAGATGTCCAAATATGTGCCGTCCGGTATGGCTGTCACCGGCGGAATAGCCGTCTGTGATGCGCTCATCCATGGTGCGGTGGTAGCAAGAAATGATTTGGGAATCAAGCGGGGAATCGGGTTGGAAAATGGTTTGCCCGTCAAAGTTGAGGGTGAAGTAAAAGATGCCGCCTGGACGGAGGTAGGAAAATAGAAACGGAAGCGCTCGTGGAACGTTTACCAGGTCAAGGAAGGCATGGGCGATGAGGAGGTCAAAAGCGTTTGTCGGGAGCGTGTCAGGGAGGGCGAAGAGGTCAGCGACGAGAAAGGTGAAGGATGAAGGCATAAGGGAGAATGGGGAAGGTTGGGAAAATCGCTCGCGGGCGTAGTGGATATTGTCAGGATTGGAGTCGATCCCGGTGTACAAGAAACGGTTGACATCGAATAAACCCCGTTCCATCAGGCGTTCGAGCATGGCGCCAATGCCGCAACCCATTTCGAGGACACGGACAGGAGCATCGGGAACAGCGGGGCGAAGATTGCCGGCCATTGTGTCCCAGACATGTTGGTTAAGGGCGCGGTCATCAATGGGCTTTTTCGCGGCGAGGTAGCGGGGAAAGGAGAATTCCATTTAGAGATTGAGTGGTTTGTTCGTTTGAGCTTCGCCGAATCCCTGAATCTTTGATCATTTTCTCCTCGCATAGAGGTTGCCTTCGCGAGAACTATCAGGAAGCGTCTTGAGGTAGATAGCGGCCTGGGTGGAGGAGACCCAGGTTGGATTCAGTTTCATTTTTTCACCTACCGACCAGTTGTATTCGTAGTTACCCAGTTCAGCGAGGCGATCCAGGCAGGCAAGGGCGATCTCGCGGGCTGCCGGGAAGTATTCGAAGGCCAAGAGAGGAAGGGGCTGGGTCAAGCCGCGGAGCACTTCGAGTTCGTATCCTTCGACATCAATTTTGCAGAAGGCAGGGAGGCCGTAATCGGCGATGAGGCTGTCCAGGGTGGTGACGGGGACGGGGATTTGGGTATCCCAGCGAACTCCTGCGAAGGAGGGAACTTGATAAGCGAGTTCAGTCCAGGAAGAAGACAGGGTGCTGACGGTCGGGGTGCGATGGCTGATGAACAACGAGGCTTCTCCCTGCGTGGCTCCAAGGGCTTGATCGAGAAGGATCACCCCTGGATCGGAACCGTACCAACGTTTGAGGAGGCAGGTAAAGGGGGGTTGGGGCTCAACTGAAATAACTTTTGCTTTGAGACGTCGCATCGCGCGGGTATGGTTGCCGACATGTGCGCCGATGTCAAAACAGAGGTCATTGGGTTGGATAAGTTGGGCGTAAAGCCGGGCGAGCCGCCGGATACGGCCAGGGATGGCATGGTAGATGAGGAGGGAGCGGAGAAGCCCAAAGGTTTTAACAAAAGGCATCGAAATAAAAGGGCAGCGCACAATCGCACCGTACCTGATGAGTGAGGATGAATAAGACTAATGAGAGATTTTGAACTCGCCGATTATACTCGCTCAATGACGATTAACAAAAAAAGGCGTGCGCGAGGGTCACGCACGCCTTTTTTCACGAATTCCCAGGCTTCGCCTGATTATTATGAAGTAAGGTTTAGTGGGTCTATTATTGAGTCTACCGTAATTAACGGGGCGAGAGAATTTCCTGCTAAAAACGGAAGAGCCGGTTTATTTTCCAGTATAGCGGAACAAGGAAAAGGTGAGCAAGGCTTCAACGGTTTTGGCCACCAATCCAGGGGGAGATGTGAACGCCATGGCGCCATTTATCACAAAATACAAGACAAAAGTGAGCACCGTATATCCAATAAACACCCAACGCACCAAAGACCTCTGTCCAGACAGGAATGATGGCGTCCACAGTAAAGCGTACATAAGCGCCAGATAACCTACCCCATTCAAGATGAATAATTCACCCAAAAAGTCAGGTTCACTCATAAAAGCAAAACCAAGCCCCAGGTGTATGAGCGCTGTTAGAACGGTAAAAACTAGAATGGAATTGCGGGAACCAAAGAAACTCATCGAGCAACCTCCAGGAAAATTAGATTTGACAAATCATACGCAAGTATCATCGAATTGGATGTATTCACCTTAAAGAACCCTGACTATTCATAAAAGACACGTCAAAAAGCTGCGAATGGCAGCCATACGCTTATTCCACCCTGGTTGGGTATTGAATTGGCGCCGGGCATGCAAACTCATAGCGGCCAGTTTGTCCCGGTCGGCCATGAGTGCACGCAAATGATCCGCCAGCGTGTGGTAATCTCCAGGTTCGATCAAAAAACCATTTTCACCATTGGTGATGATTTCCTTTGCGGCCCCGGACGTTGTCCCAATTGCAGGGAGGCCAAACCCCATCCCTTCCAGGTATGCAATCCCAAACCCCTCATAACTCGACGGCATCACCAACACATGGTAGTTCATCGCCCACGCCATTAACTGCGCGTCTTCCACAAGCCCGTGGAAAAACACCTGTTTCTCCCATCGCTTTTGGATCGCCCTAGTTTTCAATTTCCTGACATAATCTTTGGCTACACGCAAATCGCCGGCAACATGTAGCTCCCACTGGCTTGCCTGCAACAAGGATAACGCTTCAAAAACCGTATGCAATCCTTTTCGCGGAATGACATTTCCAACGAATAGCAATCGCATCGGGCCAGGTTGATTTGCTCTCCGCACAATATCTTCCTCCCCCACCATGATCGGGAAGCGGTCCCCACCGGGAGGGGCTACCAAGCAACGGACGATATCCTGCCCCAACAACCTTTCCACTGCCCGCTTCGTCGTCCAACTATTGAACACAAATCCAGACAACGTGCGGAGGTATGCCCGTTCTATTGTCCGGTAGAGGGGCATGATCCAGGTTAGATGTTGTTCACTGACGCGGAGGTGGTGGACGATGGAGATGATTGGAGCTTGGAGATTGGAGATTAAATGGCGGTTTAGGAGGAAAAGTGAAGGATGGTTAAGTTCGTCTTGTAGGAGAAGGTCTCCCCGGAAGTTTTTCAAGCGTCGGCACAAGACTGGATTGAAGTTATCGGTCAAATGGGCTGCGTAACTCCGCCAAGGGATTGAAATAATTTCCACTTCGTCTCCCTGCCGCTGCAAATACTCCACTAACATTCGGTCATATAAATACCCGCCGGAAATGGTATCGAGGGAGCCATAAATGACGAGGCCGAGGTGCATAGTAGATATTGGATATCGGATATCGGATATTTCACCCATACCCAATATCTATTACTTAATCTCTTTCCGGTAAGATGCCCACGCAATCTCGTTCTCCCACACGACAAGCGTCAAAGCAGACATATTAGGAGCCTGAATCCGTTCGGCGAGGGATTCAGCCAGAATACGGGAAAAATGCTCAATCGAGGGATTCAGCTTGGTGAATTCGGGGAGATCGTTGAGGGTGTGATCTTTGTAATAGACAACGAGTTCGTTCAAGTGGTGTTCAATGTCTACAATGTCCACCAGATACCCGTGCGGGTCGAGAGTCGCTCCTTCAAGTTGGAGTTCGACTGTGTAATGATGAGAATGAAGGTCATTTTCCAGCCCCCAATCCCCTCCGATCAAATAATGTTGGGCGACAAAATTTCGTTTGACGGCAACTTTGTACATTACTACTCCTAAAGATTTTAGTGACAGGCTCTTTTGCTTTTTCTTCATTCTACCGCGCAATATGGACAGGGATAGCGGTTTTCCGCTTCGACGATGGCTTGCTCGCTACTCCAAAAGATATGCTCCTCGCCAATCGTGCCATACAAGCCCGCCCGTTTTAGCATTTCCAACACCCCAGGCTGCACCCCGGAGAGCATCAACACCTGATTTTTATGTCCCATTTTCTCCAACAACCCGGTCAACGCTTCTAATCCGGATAGATCGATCAAGGGCACCGCGCGCATGGACAGAATCAACACATGAACATCCTCCCGGTGGGCGAAAGTCTCATTGAACATCCCTGTCGCGGCGAAAAAGAGCGGCCCGGCCAAGTATGCCACCTCGACATGCGGGCAATTTCCACGAATATCAAAACCTCGTGCACGCATTTTCTCGGGGTCAACTTTTTGGATCGTGATATTCAACCGGGCTACACGGTTGATATGGACAATCGAAACCATCCGCGTCTGTCCACCTGACTTAATCCCAACCGAAGTTCGTGCAATCGCCGCAGTCGCCGGAACCCCACCGAAAAACGGAATCAACAGATTGCCTAACCCTTGTGCAATCAATTCCTGATTGGCATGTAAGCGTATCCCGGTCATCTTTGCCGCAACTGCGCCGCATAACAACGATTCAACTGCGCCCAATGCCGCAATCGAAACGGCAGGTGCAATGAAATCCGGTATATTTTCCCAGGGAATGTGGGCGGGAGTCAGACGTGCATCCAGAATGATCGAGCGCGGAATACTGCCAATGGTGGGGATGTCCCATCCAGTCAGCACTGTGACGACCGTTGCCAGTACAATGCCTACAAGCGAACCCGGCAGGTATTTTCCCCATTTTAGAGGCCAGAAAATCATCGTCAGGATTACTAATGCCCCCATGAACACGACCCGCCAATCTGGGGCAAACCCACTCCGGAAATATCCAAGAATTTTGAGCGCGGTGGACTCGGCCCCGGGTGTTTTCACCCCTAAAAAATTGTCTACTTGCCCGACCAAGATGATAAGAGCGATCCCGGCTGTAAACCCGGTGATGACCGGAGCAGGGATGTAGGCAATAAACCGCCCCAATCGAAACAG
>DATDOR010000133.1:0-5696 GCA_035293165.1 Anaerolineales bacterium
ATTCGTTACTTCATACACATCCATAAAAAAATCATCCAGAGAAACCGTATGAACCGGCCGTTCATCGTCGCTCCCGTTTTCACTCCCCATTTGGAACGTACCGGCGGGGATCAGGGCCATCGGCACCGCTTTGGCATCTGCGGTTTGTACAGGCAGAGGCGTGATGGGCGTTGCATTACCCAACCAGCCCAACTGGTTCATAACCCCCACGCCCACCAGGCACAAAAAAATGAGCAGTCCTACGCCACCCGTTACCCACCCCCACAGGGGAATTTTTTGCAGCCTGTTCGTTTGCGGGGTTTTGTCAGGCGATTGTTTCCTGCGCTGGCGAGCAATCTCCGCTTCCACGCGGGCCCGTAATTGCCGGGTTTCGCGATACTCAGGTTCGATGGCCTGTACCAGCCGGAACAATCGCCGGGCTTCTTCCCACTGGCTTGTGTTCATCGCCTGCAAGGCGTCGCGGTAGAGGGTCTGCAAACGCGCTTCATTTTCTTGCTGGGCCAGCGACGACTTGGCCTTTTGGAGCAAGCCTTGCGGGTCTGGCACATCCGGGGAGATGGTTTTCATCCGGTCGAACACCTTGACGACGGCCTGCCATTGCCCGGCCTGATGCAGACGCGTCGCTTCGGCGTACAGGTCATCCAGTTGGACGCGTTTACGAACTTCAGCCAACCGGGCCGCAGCATCTTTGTAAGCGGGGGTCTGCTGGATAATCGCTTCGAGGGGTTCCAATGCGCCGCGCCAGTCTTCAGCCTGGATTTTCGCCAGGGCCTGGGCGTATTGGGCCGCTAGGAGCAACTGCCGTTCGGCCTCGGCCAGTTTTCCCGCCGCGTCGGAGTAACCCGGGCGAAGCTGGATCAAGGCCTGAAAGTGTTCCCTGGCACGCGTCCAGTCTTCGAGCCAAAAGGCACTCAGCCCTTCCGTATACAGCTGTTCCAGGCGTTTCTCTAACTTGACATCTTGCGCGATCTTGGCCCGGCCCGGGTTGCGCGCGATAATAATTTCCCCCTGGATATCCGACCACTTGCGGGGTGTCATTTTGGTGGTTTTGTCTCTAACCTGGGCAAAGACATAATCATACAACTCATCCAGATCAATTTCACCATCCCCATTCAGATCAGCTTCCCAGGTTTCTAGGCCTTTGAGCAAGCTGGTGGTAAAGACAGACTGCACTCCCTCCCCTGTCACTTTTTCCCCTTCAAAGGCATACTGCATATTGTCCGAAGCGGTCAAAACCACCCGGCCCTGTCCCTCAAACCGCTCTTTTGTGCCTATCTGCCGGTCATCCCGCGAACGCATCCCTTTCGTAAAAGCCCCGCTGTAACAGCAATCCAGGATGAGCACCTGGCGGCGAGAACGGCTGTCTTCCATCACATCATGCAGCAGCCGGGAGGAAATCGCCGTGGATCGGAGCAATTTCCGTTGTGTATTCGGGACTGCGAAATAGAGTTGCCCGTTTTCATCTTTAATGCCGTGTCCCGAATAATAAAACAGCAAAAGATCATCTCGCCTTCGATCCTGGAAAAACGCCTCGATAACTTTACCTACTTCATCCCGTGAACGATTGATAAGCGTTTGAACCTCGAAGTTGCCAATCACTGGATCCCCCAAGACGCGGGCTAATTCCTCCGCATCTTCAGCAGGGGCAATTAACTGATTTAAATCTTTATCGTCAAACTGGCTGCTGGCGACGATTAGAGCCAGCCGTTTTCCGTTCATTGAAACTTCCAAAAGTCACTATGGTCGAAGTATTTGGGGAGTGTTAAGTTTTTTTACAAGTTCCGCGACTTCACCGGGTGTCAGCCGATGCTTGGGTGTAAATTCCACTTCTGTACCATTTGGGGCTTTGATTTTTACGATACGGGTATCCGGCCGTTGAACCCAGGTTTGCAGAAACTCAACCAATTTTGGCAGTAATTCGGGCAGTGCAGAAAGTGTTAAACCTCCTACTAAAATCGACTCCAATGCTTTCGCCCCTTCTGGTATCTCCTCGCCGGGGGTTTGCTTAACAGACTCGGCCCCCAAATCGCGCAAATCCCGCATGAGGTTGCGAGTCACATGATCAATTTGATCGGCGTCCGCGTCCGTAACATTAACAGTTAGTTCAATTTGAAGTTCACTCATTTGTTTCTTCCTTTCTATACTCAATTCGACGCAGCCCAGAGTTGAAATAACCCGGTGGTTCCTCTACCTTAGCCTGAGCAGTTATCTCAATTCTACAACAATATTGATAAATGCTGTATTCGTCAACGAAAGTGTGAACAACGAGATTCCCGAAAAAAAGGTGTGTTTGGGGGTGTACACCCCCAAACACACCTTTTTTTCGGGTGTTCATACTACTGTTGACCAAAACAAATATTGATAAATGCCGCCAATCAGATGATTTTGAATCTCACGGATTCTTCGCACACCGAAACCCCACATCAAAACTCGAATGTGCCGGAAAGAGTAAATCCCGGTTGGCGACACGAACGCCCGCCTGCACCGTGGACCATGAACCGCCGCGTATGACACGCACTTCCCCAAAGGGTGGGCCTTGCGGATTGGCTTCAGGTGAATCGAAGTAATACGCGCCGTCGTACCAGTCGGCTACCCATTCCCATACGTTCCCAACCATGTCGAACAATTCCCATCTGTTGGGGCCAAAACTCCCTACGGGGAGGGGATTGTCACCACAAACGTTATACTGTGCGCCAACCGGAGAGCCGAGGGCACAATCTGGAAATTGCGCCCCCCAGGGAAAGATTTCCCCTTCCAACCCGCCCCGCGCGGCTTTCTCCCATTCCGCTTCAGTTGGTAAACGCGCCTCCCGCCAGGCACAATATGCCTGAGCGCCGTACCAGGTGACATTGGTAACCGGGTGATTCTCATACCCCTCATCTGCCTGCCATCTCCGGCCAACCTGGTGAATGTGGACACTATCCGTCCTGATATTCAACCAGGTCTCCCCTTCCTCGTTTTGGTTGCCCATGTCATTCAAAAAGACCGCATAGGCTTCATTGGTCACTTCAAACTGGTCAATCAAGAATTCTCCTAAGATGACCGGATGGATTGGGCGTTCGTCCCCATCCCAGTCCTGGCTGCCCATTTCAAACGGTCCGGCGGGGATCGGCGACATGTGTTCGGCGGGTGTTTGCTGCTTGGGCGAAAGCAGCCAAAGCCCCAACACCACCACTCCCAAAGCCAACACGCCAACGACCCCAACCCAAGCGGGAAGTTTTTTCCCCTGCCTTTTTCCAGGGGGTTTCTCAGGTTTACTAATTTTTTGTCGTTTTTCCTCAACGGGCCGGCTGCCAATTTCGGCCTGCACCCGTGCCAAAAGCTGTTTTGTGTCCCCATAATTGGGGGCTTCGATTTCAATTTTCTTGAATAGCTGTTGCGCTTCTTCCCAATTCCCTGCGTTCATCGCGAGCAATGCCTGGTTATACAGAGTGCGTAAGCGTTCGTCTCGTTTCTCTTCCGCCAAAGCCTTCCTGGCACCCGCCAAAAGCCCTTGAGGATCATCTAGTTTAGGGGTTAACGATTCAAGTCGAGCAAACAGGTTAATCACCGCCTGCCATTGCCGTGCCTCGTGCAGTTGTTTGGCTTCGGCATACAAAGCAGCCACCTGGAGTCTGAGTTGGACTTCTTTCAGTCGATTCGCCGCTTCTTCATTCGAGGGGTCCAGTTTGACCAGTTCGTTCAACGCGGTTAGTGCAGCCTGCCAATCGCCAGAGTCAAAAGCAGTTTTCCCCTGCTCCGATAATTCTCCAATTTGGAGACGGTGCTCTACTTCGGTGAGTTTGCTGGCGACATCCTTATAGTCGGGGTCGGAAGCGATGATCGCATCAAAACATGCTTTGGCCTCTTCCCAACGGTTCAACCAGAATGCACTCAACCCCTGGAGATAGATTTTCTCTAAATCTTCAGGGGAGTCCCCCCTTTTCACCACCTTTTGTTTCGATGGGACCTTCACCGTTTCCGCCACCTTTTGTGCGCTTCGTTCGGCTTTCTCCAGGGCGAACACCAACATCGAAACCGTTTCAAACCGGTGCTCTCGCTCTTTTGCCATCGCTTGCTCAATCAATTCTTTATAGGGACCGGGCAAATCAGGCCGCAGTTTCAAAATGTTGGGCACAGGTTCCATGATATGGGCAACTGCCAGGCTCATCGGTGTGTCGCCCTCAAAGGGTAGCTTCCCGGTGAGCATGATAAAAAGCACTACACCCAACGAATACACATCACTCCGTCCATCCAAGCCCAGTTTCCCCATCGCCTGCTCCGGACTCATGTAAGCAGGCGTTCCGATGATGCCACTCCCGGTCAAAGCCGTACTGGCTTCTGACATCTTCGCGACTCCAAAGTCGGCGACAAAGGCATTATTATCCGAGTCGAACAAGATATTGGCTGGTTTCAAGTCACGGTGAATAATTCCCCTATGGTGGGCATAATCCATCGCCGGGGCAATTTGCTGGAAGATTCGAATGGTTTCTCCCGGGGAGACAGATTGATTCTTAATGCGCTCTTCTAAAGATCCCCCAGCCATATAACGCATCACAATGAAAGGTTGTTCCTCAGCGTAACCAAAGTCATGAACGGGGACGATTGAGGGATGCTCCAAAGATGCGATGATTTGCGCTTCCCGTTCAAACCGCACCCGAAATTGGGTGTCAATCTCTGGAGATAATCGCGGCATTACTTTTACGGCTACTTGACGCTTCATCAGTGGATCGCGAGCCAGGTGAACAACAGCCATCCCCCCTCGGCCTAATTCTCGCTCAACTTCGTAGCGGCCTATTTTCACAAGATTCTCCAATCAGCCCAAGATATTCCCGATGATGATTTTTCCCAATTATAAAACTTTTTCAGTAACTGCTCAGGCAAAGAGAGAGCGTTTTTGGGTTAATCCCCATCCCGACTGAGTAGTTACCTTTTTTTCGGGGAACCCTCCAACAACGACTTATCCATACTATAAATACCATAAATCTGGTGTGGTTGAATTGCTGATTTATTCCAGTATCGCAAATATCAACTGATGGCAGCCGTAACACATCCATCCGCCCGTAAACTCATACAAATTACGCCCTGCACTGTCCCCTCCTTCGCAGGGATTTCCACCGCCTGAAATCGAATGATTTTGCTCAATTTTGAGATGATGAATATATCATCCTCATCCTTCGCACTCAACGCAGCAACCAGTTTATCTGCTTTGAGCGCGACTTTGCCGCCAGCCCCAGGAGCTTTGTTCGACCGGAACCCGGACATCTGCCGGATTGTGCCCTTGCCATCCGCGCCGAGCAGGAAAACGCCCCCTTCGTCACTCGTTCCGCACACAGCAACCGGGGAATCTCCTCGTTCTAACCGGATCCCGAGGCTGCCATTCGGGTGCACCATTTTGGCTTTGAAACGAATCCCCAACCCCTGTTGGGTCGCGACAAACACTTCGTCTTCATGCTCGTCCATCCACTGTGCGGCAACGAGCGGCCCAAAACGGCCTATATCCAATAAATGTGTACCTGGCCGGTTGTTTCCAACATAGTTATACCGAAGAACACGCACATACCCTCGCTCGGACAATAAGACAAGGGAACCCAACGATTTTATTGGCCCGAGAAAGGCAATCTTCTCTTCGGCAGGAGTGGGAAGCAAATCCATGAGGGACGTACCCCGACCCCGGACGGGAGTCTCGGTAAGGCTCGCAACAGGCAGGGTGTATA
>DATDOR010000134.1:0-5120 GCA_035293165.1 Anaerolineales bacterium
GATAATAGCTGATGAGAAATTTACCCAGGTTGTAAAACAAAGAGGCGTATCCTGCCCCCAAAGAGTTGCCCCACGTGGCAGCGGCGCCAGGCTTTGAAAAGGTCTTTGAGGAGGGTCAACATCCCCTAAATTATACCTGTCTCACCCGCCATAATTGGACTTCTTCGTCAAACCCCTTCAATTGAGCGGCGACGGGTTCAATGATGAGAAGGCCCGTGTTTTTTTGGATAAATTCTTGCACTTCCGGGTCTCCGTAGACCGTGGTGGAGAGGATCAAATCCTGGCCCTCGGAGTATTTTTCGAGGCGAGAGGCCAGGTTGATAGTGGTGCCGAAGTAATCCAGCCGTTCGTTGAGGGTGACGGCGATGGCATGGCCATAGTGGATGCCCGCTTTGAGGGAGAGTGCTCCGCCGAGGGCATTGTTCAATGCAATTTGCGCGCTCATCATGGCGCGCAGAGCCTCGGTCGGTGTGCGGAAAACGGCCATGACCGCGTCGCCAATCGTTTTGACAACCGAACCGTTTTGTTCGGAAATGGCCTGTTTGAGGACATCGAAGTGTTCCATAACGCGGCCAAAGGCAGGCGCGTCGCCGATCTGTTGGTACAGACGGGTGGAGTCGCGCAGGTCGGTGAAGACGATAGCGAGGCTGCCGACGGAGATTTGTTCGCCAGGGCGCAGGGCTTCGCGGGAGAACAGGTCGCGGAACTGCTGGAGGATGATGACTTCGGCGGCGAGGACGGATCGGTCACTCCAGGCCATGCGTTCGAGGAGGAAGAGGTGGGTACGGTCGAGGGGGTTGGTGAGGGTGAGGACGGGGGTGGAGGAGATATGGGGTTCGTCATCCGGCCAGCCGTTGGAGTTGGGACTCAGTTCGAGTTCGGCTGCCCCCCCCGGCTCAGACAGGAGAAATTGCCCGCCGGAGAGATCCATGGCGCGCAGGCGATAGCGACCGGGATCAAGTTTCAGGTCGGGGGTGATTTTTTCACCAGAAGAGAGGAGTTGTTGGTAGATGACGTGGGGGGTGTTTTGCGGGCCGCCGATGCAGAATTCCAGGGCCGGGGCGGTGCGGACGGCCTCGTTGGGGCGGAAGGTGAGTTCGACGGAGCGTTCGAAGTTGGCGCGGAAGTCAATGTGGCAGCTTTCGCAGTGGACGTCGGCTTTGAGGTCGCTGAGGGAGTCGGAAGTGCCTTTGGTGGTGCGGCAGAGCGGGCAGAGGAGGTCCCACCGAAAGTTGAGCAAGCCGGCGCGGGTAGCGTAAAGGAAAAGTTCGAGGACGGCGCGGCGGTCGGCTTGCCAGTAGTCGGCGAGTTCATAGGGGCGCAGGCGGGAGGCGAGGAGGTCGTCGGCTTGTTCGATGGTTTCGATGAGGCGGGTGATGAGGGCGGAGTCGGTGCCGGTATCGAGGAGGGTTTTTTGGTAGGCCGTGAGGCGCGCTTTGCCACCGGGGGCCAGGCGGGGTTTGCCAAAGGTGGAGGCGGTGTATTGTTCGCTGGTGGCCATGCGGTCGTATTTGAGGAATGAGTTGCCAAAGGTGCGGCGGAAGATGACACCAATTTGAAAGGGGATGCCGAGGACGCCGAGGATGTTTGCCGGGGTTGCCCACACTTGATAGGAAAGGTGCGTGCCCCCGTTAGGTTGGGGAGTGAGTTTGGCGAGGATGCGGAGGTCGGACATAACGCCAACGTTATACTTGCGGGTGACGCTGAAGTGGCGGGGGTAAGCCCATTCAAAAGCTTCTTGCTCGTATTCAAAGGGGAAGCCGTATTTGGTGAAGCGGACTTTGACGCCCGCGTTGGGCATGGCTTTGTCTTTGTTGAGGATTTCCAGCCCAGGTGTGCCGGAGTCGCGGTCGAAGCGGTTGGTGTCGGCAACGAGCGGCCAGAGGGTTTCTGGGGAGGATTGTAAGTCCCATTCCCATTGGTAGTGGAATTCTTTGTACGGCACGGTCTTTTCTCGCTGGTTTTCGGGGAGGGTGTAAACGGTTCTTTTCAGACGCCTTATCCATCCAGAACCTGATGAAAACCTTTCGGGTCTGGGCAAGGATGATACTTTTCGGACAGCTTCTAAGCTAATCAATCATACCATTTTTTTGGGTTCTTACCCTCTTCAGGTGGGGGAACTGAACGGTTACGATATTTTGGGCTCTTCCGTTTTTAGTGGGAAATATGTCGAATTTTGACCAGATTTACCCCCTCACATGCCTTCGCGCACGCCGAGGCGCAGCCCCAGTTGGATTGGGCTTTGGTTTTTTTGCTTTGGGAACATGCGGCAGGGGGGTATCCTCCGTCATCCCGCTTTGGATGATCCGTTGGAGTTCTGCCACCACGCGGAGGTCGGTTTCCAGGGGTTCATACGCGGCCAGGCGTTTTTCGACCTCGTCCACGGCGCGTTGTTCGAGCGTCCAGGCTCCAGCTTTGCTCCAGGTATCCCGGTTCAGACGGTCATAGACCATCCCTGGCAGGTAGAGTTCCTTTTGCCAGTGTTGGAGGGTGTGTGGGGAAGTGAGCAGGTGCGCGTCGTCCAGCAATTGGCGGGCGAGATTAATCGTAGGGAAGTCGTCAGGGGTTTTCATCTCCCGGATGAAGTGGAACACCTGCCCACACGCTTCGTTGTCGAAAACCAGCTTGGGCAGGCTGAATACGAGCAGATAATCGAGCATCCCTGGCCCGGACACGGAGTTGACCCCAGCCAGCGCGGCCAGCAGCGCGCTGCCAAATGTTTCGGCCCCGGCCTGGGCGTCCAGTAGTTTGCTCTCGCTGAATGCCATGTACGATTGGGTGGGCAGGCCGAGATGTTTGGCAACGGCGACATACATCAAGTCCAGTCGCAGCGCCTCGATTGCCATCATCGGGGAGGTGGCCGCTTTCATGTGAAAGGCCGCTGGGGCGCCGCCAAACAGGATGGGGGCACCGGGTTTGACGATTTGCCCCATCACCAGACCCGCCAGCACGTCCACCACATGGAACACCGCTGCCCGGAATAATGTCACCGGCGCGATCAGCCCCATGATCGTCACGGGGACGATTTCGACGGGGATGCCCGCTTCCACACAATCGAGCAGGTTTTGGCAGGAGTCTTCGCTGTACCGGAAGTTGCCCGTGGCCGTGATGGTGAAGATAGACATCGGACGGGTGAGCAAGTCAGCGCGGTCGTGGCGGAAGAGTTGCATCATCTC
This sequence comes from Anaerolineales bacterium, assembly GCA_035293165.1. GTDB lineage: Bacteria > Chloroflexota > Anaerolineae > Anaerolineales > JABWBV01 > JABWBV01. The sequence continues at coordinate 3,177 of DATDOR010000134.1, forward strand.
GGCCATGCGCGGAACGCCGTGTTCGGTGAACGCGCCAGAGACGACGGGTTTGCGGGTGTTGGTCAGCACCAGGTACAGCCGCCACGCGTCGGAGACCTGCGCTTCGATGTCGTTGTTGGTGGAAAAGGCGGTGGCCGGGTAGGCGATGTGTTCCAGGCCGTCGCACAGACGGATGTATTCGACGAAATCGGCCGTGTTGGCAAGACGAACATCCCCGGTGCGGTGATCGAGGATGCTCAACCCGCTGGAGCCGGGAACAAAATGCACATTATCGCCGCCCAGTTCGCTGTGCGGTTCGCCGTCGCGGTTGTAAAAAGTGAAACCACGCGGGGTACTGGTGATGGCCTTTTCCACAACATCTTGAGGAAACAGCACCCGGCCGTCGGGCGTGGTTTTCAGCCCGTGGTCGAGCAGGCGCGCGCGGAGGGGTTTCCCGCGCACTTCGATGCCGAGTTCGGCCAGGATTTGTTTGGCTTCGGCGAGGATTTTGGGGATCAGATCAGGGTCAAGGATTTGAATAGTAGGACGCATGGGAGAATTTTTCCATACGGAGTGCATTTTTGTAAAGGGGGATTAAATTTAACACAAAAGCGCGAAGATGCAGAGCCGCAAAGTTTTCTTTTAAAGTAACTACTTAGCCCAGAGTGAAAATAACCCGAAAAAAAGGTGTGCGTGGGGATGTACACCCCCACGCACACCTTTTTTTCGGAGAATCCTCTGCCCAATTTCATTAATCAATCCTTCATACCCCAATTTCTAAAAACTCTTGCCAATCGGGATATAATCTATGTAACTTTTTGTCTGTATGTATTCGGGGATTCAGAAACCACAGATTTCATCGTCTTGCTAATTCCATATGAACTGTGTTTTCTGCGTTTTCTGTGTACAAAATCAAGGAGCTCCATGACCACCCACACTTTCCGCTCTCCTGAAGAATTGAAAAACTGCCTGGGGGATCAGCATTACATCGCCAGCGACGAAATCGCCACGATCATGTATCTGTCCCAACAACTCGGCAAGCCCCTCCTGACCGAAGGCCCGGCGGGGGTAGGGAAGACTGAATTGGCAAAAGCCATCTCGGGTGCGACCGGGCGCGAGCTCATCCGTCTGCAATGTTACGAGGGCCTGGACGAAACCAAAGCCCTCTACGAGTGGGAATATGCAAAACAGTTGCTTTACACCCAACTGCTCCGCGACCAGTTACAGCAAACCTTGAGTGGCGCGGCCTCCCTCACCGAAGCGGCTGACCGGCTCGCAAACGAAGAAGACGTATTTTTCTCCATGCGGTTCCTGCTCCAGCGCCCGCTCCTCAAAGCGATATTGAGCAAAGAACCTACTGTCTTATTGATTGACGAAATTGACCGCGCCGATGCCGAATTCGAAGCCTTCCTGCTCGAGGTGTTGAGCGATTTTCAGATCAGCGTGCCGGAGTTGGGGACGCTGGCCGCCGTCCACCGCCCGCTCGTGGTATTGACCAGCAACAATACCCGCGAACTCTCCGAAGCGCTCAAACGCCGCTGTCTGTACCTGTTCATCGGCTACCCGACGGTGGATCAGGAACTCGCCGTCGTCCGCCTCAAAGTCCCCGAACTGAATCCCAAACTCGCCCGCCAGGCCGTTGAACTCGTCCAACTCCTGCGTGGGATGGATTTACGCAAATCCCCCAGTATCAGCGAAACGCTGGATTGGGCCAAAGCCCTTGTCACCCTTAACGCCAAAAATCTGGATGAAAAGACCCTCGAAAACACGATCACCGTCCTCCTCAAACACGAGACCGACATCCAAAAAGCCAAACGCCAGCTCAACGCCCCCGCCCCTCGCCGTCGTTTGGATGATGACGATTTGACGAAGTATCTTGGTAGAAACTGAAAGGTGAAACTCGAAAAATTTGTACGCAGATGAAAAGGATTTACGCAGATAAGGATACATAAAAATATCGTAACT
>DATDOR010000135.1:0-3944 GCA_035293165.1 Anaerolineales bacterium
GCGGGGGGATCAGGCACGCAATATTTCATCGGAGATTTCAACGGGCGCACCTTCACCTCCGAAAATCCCAAACCCACCGTCCTTTGGGCGGACTTCGGCGCAGACTTCTATGCCCTACAATCGTGGAGCGATGAACCCACCGGGCGCCGGTTGGCAATCGGGTGGATGAACAACTGGAATTATGCCAGGGTCATCCCCGCTGGAACCTCGCGGGGAGCGATGACCATGCCCCGTACCTTTTCCCTCACACGAACAAAAGACGGCATCCGCCTGGTGAACCAGCCTGTTCCTGAGCTCCAAACCCTGCGCAGCGGGCACTGGAACTGGCAAGATGAAACGATTCGCCCCGGTACAAACCTGTTAGCGAATTTGCGCGGGGAGACGCTCGAAATCGTTGCCGAATTTCAAATGGTACCGTCGCCAGACCGTCTGGGTTTTCGCGTCCGCGTAGGCGAGGGGGAATGTACGACTATCAGTTATGCAGTATCGGAACAAAAATTCTTGGTAGATCGCACCCACTCCGGGCAAAGTGCTTTTAACGATGGGTTTGCCCAAATCCATCAAGCGAAACCGTCCCCATCGGGGGACATTCTCCGATTGCACATCTTGGTAGATCGCACTTCTGTCGAAGTTTTTGGCAACGATGGGTTGATCAATTTCACCGATTTGATTTTTCCCCACGAAGAGAGCCAGGGTGTCGAACTTTTTGTCGAGGGAGGGTCAGTGGTAATCAATCGTCTGGATATTTTCCAACTCGACCCGGTAGAATTTCGACATCAAGAGGACAGGTAATGTTTTTCAGGGATGTAAGCAGGTAAAATTACTATGATGATTGTAACTGCTCAGGCAAAGAAGGTTTCCAACTGTGTAGTTATTGTTAATTTTACAATCCTTGCTATCTCTGGAGTAAATTATGACCCTCTACGGCGGTATTGAAGGCGGCGGCACGAAGTTTGTGTGCGCCATTGGCAATGAAAACGGGGAGCTGCTCGAAACCACACGTTTTCCGACAACTACTCCCGATGAAACGATTGGGAAAGCGATTGAATTTTTCAATCCCCACGCTGGGGAAATAGCCTCGGTTGGGATTGGCTCATTCGGACCGGTGGATTTGAATCCGAACTCGATCACCTTCGGGCATATCACCACCACTCCCAAACCAGGTTGGTCTTACGCGGATGTGGCGGGGCCGATCCGCGCGGCGTTGGGGGTCCCGGTCGGGTTCGAGTTGGACGTGAACGTGGCGGCGATTGGCGAACATCGCTGGGGTGCGGCGCAGGGGCTGGATACGTTCATTTATCTGACCATCGGCACGGGCATCGGGGGCGGAGTGATGGCAGAGGGGAAACTTCTGCATGGGGCGATGCACCCGGAGATGGGGCATATTTTGCTCGCGCACGACCGGGCAAAAGACCCGTTCGACGGATGGTGTCCATTCCATGGGGACTGTTTTGAGGGACTGGCCGCGGGGCCGGCGATTGAAAAACGCTGGGGGCAGAAGGGGGATTCATTAGCGCCAGACCACCCGGCCTGGGATTTGGAAGCGCATTACATCGCGCAGGGGCTGGTTTCGTTTATTTGTACACTTTCCCCGGAGCGGATCATCATTGGTGGCGGGGTTATGCAGCAACCTCAGTTGTTCCCTTTGGTACGGAAGAAAGTGGTTCAGTTGCTGAACGGGTATTTGCAGATTCCGGCGATTTTGCAGGCGATTGATTTGTATATCGTTCCCCCCGCGTTGGGCGGAGAGGCGGGGGTGAAGGGAGCGATTGCGCTGGCTGAATTTACGGCTGCCAGTTCAGAGCAGGTATGATTTCGTTTGGGATGGACGGGCTGGAGACCGCGTGGGCATAGGCGGGTTGGAAATATGGGCCGCGATCTGTAAGGGAATTGACCGTTCCCAGTTCAGGATTAAACGCCCAAATTTCGTTTTGTCCCTCTTCAAAAATCGCCACAACCAGGATTGTGCGGCCATCGGGCGACCAGGAGGGAGAGAAGAGGGTTCGTTCAAAGGTTGGATCACCGGGTTGGGAGGCATTGCTGCCCAGTTCCAATTGGCGTTCCTCTCCCCCTGCTGCCGGAATCATGAACAGGTTTATGCTGTCGGTGAGGTTTTGAACGCCATCGCCATTTGCATCTCCGCGCACACTGGTAAATGCGATCCAGGCGCCATCCGGTGACCAGGAAAAACCGAAGTCGTCGCTAAGGGGGGTGTTGGTCAGGTTCTGTTCTGTCCGCGAGGCAAGGTTCAACGTGTAAACATCCTGGTTGTCCGCTGCTGTGATACGTCCGCTTCCGTTTGTGTCCATCGTCGCCCGGCCAAACACGACCTGGGTCCCATCCGGCGACCAACCCGGGCGCGAATCTGCGCCACTGTTGGTTAGCTGATCCAGGTCTCCTGTGGCAACGTCTAACATCCAGATGTTAATCACCTCGTCAGGTAGAAATTGCCTGCCCTCGAATACGATGCGGGTATCCCCCGGTACGGGCGACCAGGCAGGAAAACGGACCTGCCCGTCAAAGGAGGTGAGCTGTTGTTCAGTCCCTTTTTGGAGATCATACGTGTAGAGTTCCCACCCACCCTGGCTTCGATTGGAGGCATACACGATGCGCCAGTTGTCGGGTGAAAAGGACGGGGCTTCGTCAATCACCCCGTTGCTGGTGATCTGGCGCTGAAATCCCGTGGACGGATTCATGATGTAGATTTCCCGCGCAGTGGATTCGCCATACACGTACGCGATCCAGCCTGTATAGGGAGAGGGATCCTGAGTCGCGGTGGGTGAGGTGAGGGAGGAGCCTTCCGGGGTCGAGGAGGCAGGGAGCAGCGTGGGCCGCTGGGTGGGTATCAACGTGGGAGTCGGGGAGGGTTGGGGGGTTGCAGTGGGAGGGACAGGGGTAATGTAGGCGATTTGGGCAGAGTATTGGGTCGAATTATGGTGGATGTAATAGGCCAGGGCAGGGACCGCGTTGATCACAGCGGCGACCTCCCCTTGCCGGGCGGGGGTCTGTTCCCAAACAGCCTGGAGATCTTCCAATGCCGGGGGGTATTGTTCGAGGGCGATCAGCGCCATTGCCCGGTCGAAGCGAATGTTAAAGTTCGGGTGGTTTCGTGTTTCGCTCTCTGCCCATGCGCTGTCGTAAAAACTGACGGCCGTCGCGTAGTTTTGTCTTGTCCCTGCTTCTTCCCGGCCTTTTAGCCAGAATTCGATTTCCGTTTTCAGGCTGGGTGCGCCAGATGCACCGATTCGGCCTAATACCTGCCGCATATCATTGAGAAGTTGGGTGCCTTCGGGAGTGTCATCGTTTTCTTGATAAACCGCTTCGATGACGGTGACGAGTTCCGGGGCGACATTTTGTGGGTTTGAAAGGGTGGTGAACAGGTCGCGTTTTTCTTCCTGAGAAAGGTTGCTGTAGAGTTCAAGGGCCCGGATTCTCGCGTCTTCGTTCAACCCCAATAACCGGGCCAGGCTGGTGAGTTTGACATCCGGGCTGCCGCTGGCATTGAATTGGTCTTCAAAGGTGCGTATGGATTGAACGCGTTGTTGGTAGAGGGCGTACCCTGTGGAGATGAAGGCAACGATGGCGAGCAATGACGTGAGAATAGCGATTTGCCGGGTGAGAGATTGGGGCAGGTTTTTTCGCACCCATTGTCGATCAAACACTTTCCGGTAAATGCGATTGCGGATTTCAAGCTGGCCATACGGGGTCGGGCGAACCACTCCGGTCAGTTTGAGTTCGTTTTTCGCGGGAGAACGCTCTTCGTCCAGGACGGGTTTGCCGCGCAGAATTTGCTCGTATACCTGGAGCATCTTGATCTTGTGAGGGCTGCTCTCGATACGGTCACGGATGGCACGGAGGTTGCTTTCTTTGCGGGCCTCGTCGGTGAAGAACAACCGGTGGACGGTTTCGGCGATGTAATCACGCGTAGGGGAGTAGGGGAGTAG
>DATDOR010000136.1:0-4853 GCA_035293165.1 Anaerolineales bacterium
AAGGGATGGGTTGACAATGGTTTTGACGGCTTTTTTGGCTAACGCAGAGACGACAACAGTTGAAATGGGATCGGTCATTTTTCTACTCCCTGAAGGGTTGTTTATCTGAAGGATGGAAACTCATACTACCTATTTTACAACATCTTTCCCCCGCTCTTTGCACTGTTACCCAAAAATCAACAACAACGCCGTCCCCGCCAGTAAAATCACAATCACCCGCTCAAACGCCTCCCGGCTGATTCTTTCAGCCAGCCACTTGCCGCTCCAAACCCCCAAAGGCAGGAGGGGCAGGAGCCAGATTAAGCTTCCCAGGCGTCCGAAGTCGAACAACCCGGCATAAAAATAATAGGGAACCTTGATCCAGTTGAGGATGGCAAAAAACAGGGCGGAGGTGGCGTTGAACGTCCGGTTGGGAACCCGCCGTAAGAGCAGGTAGATGCTCACCGGCGGACCGCCTGTGTGCGCCAACGCGGAGGAAAACCCGGCGACAGTTCCCGCAAAAACACCGTGCCAGTCGCGCGCCTGGTAGGTCAACGCCCGGAACAGGCGCGCTTCGAGCATTTTGTACAGGGCAAACAGCAAGACGATGATCCCCAGGGTGGTCCTCAGGGTCTCTGCCGGCGCATTGGTAATGAAGAACGTGCCGATGGTCACGCCGATGATCGCGCCAGGCATCAATAAGATGATCATCCGCCAATTCCATTGCCTCCAATACGAAGAGACCGCAAATAAATCGGCAATCATCAGTACCGGCAGCAGCAATCCGATGACCTGATCGGCGGGCATGACCAGCGCCATCAAGGGCGTCGCCAGCCCGCCAATCGTCCCACCCAACCCGCCTTTTGCGAAACCGATCAGGAGGGCGACGACTGCGGCCATTGTATAGAAAATGATAGGGGTAATATTCATAAGAAGCTAATTTTACAACAACTTCCCGTCCAATCCTGAGGTGGGGCGGACTATTTTTAAAGTCCGCCCCACCTATGTTTTCCGTTGACTTTTCCAACCCCCTCAACTAAACTTACGCAACACCCCAGAAAACAACGCTCCTTTTATCAAGAAGTGACTCCCCAATGAAGAGAGGATGACGATATGGATTTCCAAAAAAACGATGCCATTGCCAAGCGTATGGAATTTATGCTTAACCGCGTTCACGGTTTAATGGAACACGACCTCTATTTTTATAACCAACCGATTTCTGAAATCCGAGGGGGAGGGCGAGTGCTCGTCAACGGGCGCGAGATGGGCATGTATGCCTCGTACAGCTACCTGGGTTTGATCGGCCACCCGCGCATCAATCAAGCGGCCAAAGATGCCATTGACCGGTATGGCAGTGGGACGCATGGTGTCCGTACTCTGGCCGGATCATTGCCCATTCACGAAGAGCTGGAAGAAACGATCGCCAATTTTCGCGGGACGGAAGCGGCCATTACTTACTCGTCCGGCTATGCAACCAATCTATCGGTGATCTCTACCATCCTCGGACGGGGTGATTTTGTGATCTCTGACAAGCTCAACCACGCGAGCATTGTGGATGGCTGCCTGATGTCCGGGGCAAAGTTCGTCCGGTATAAGCACAACGACATGGAAGCGCTTGAGGAACGGCTCAAGACCATTCCCTCCGACGCAGGCAAACTGGTCGTTGCCGATTCGGTCTTTAGCATGGATGGAGATATTATAGATTTTCCCAAAATGGTTGAACTCTGCCAGAAATACAATGCCTGGTTGATGATTGACGAAGCGCACTCCGTCGGCGTTCTAGGCAAAACCGGGCGCGGGATCGAAGAACATTTCAATATGCCCGGCGTAATTGACATCAAAATGGGCACCCTCAGCAAAACCATCCCCTCCGTTGGGGGGTATGTCGCCGGGAACAAAGACCTGATCACCTTCCTGCGCCACGCCAGCCGGGCGTATATTTTCTCGGCTGCCCTCCCGCCCGCGCAGGCTGCGGCTGCGAATGAGGGCTTCAAAGTCATCCTGGACGAACCCTGGCGAGTGCAGAAGCTGAATGCCAACACCAACCAGTTCATCAACGGGCTAAAAGAGCGTGGCTTTGACACCCTGTACACGGAAACAGCCATCGTCCCGGTCATTTGTGGGGATGACGATACGGCCTTCGCCATGACCCGCGAGGCCCAACACCGGGATGTGTTCGTCCTGCCCGTGGTTTCTCCTGCTGTCCCCCCTGGGCTTGCCCGGCTGCGCGCAACCGTCACCGCCGCGCACGAGTATGATGAAATTGAATATGCGATGGCTGTGATCGAAAAAGCAGGCGTTGAATTAGGGCTTATTACCAACCACGCTTCCCCCTAAAACGAAACCCGCAACGGTACTGCCCAGGCAAAAGCAGAGAAACCTCCGAAAAAATATGAACAAACTTACCCTTTCCCTCGCACAAATGCACATTGAATTAGGCAACCCAGAAGCCAATTTTGAACAGGCCGCTCACTGGATTTCAGAAGCTGCCGGACGAGGCAGTGATCTCGTCCTGCTTCCCGAACTGTGGAGTACCGGTTATGACCTGGAAAACTGGGCGCGCCATGCCACTCCCATTGGAGAAGGTCTGTTCCCCCGCGTCGCGGCGCTTGCACATGAATACCGGCTTTCTGTGGGCGGGTCGCTGCTGGAAGCCAACGGCGGACGAGCTTATAACACGTTTGTCCTCTATGATCGAAGTGGAAATCTCGTGGGGAAGTATTGCAAAATCCACCTGTTCCGGCTGATGGACGAACACAATTGGCTGACTCCCGGAGAAGAATTGGTTACTGGACAATTTACTCCTACATCAAACACGGCAGCCCCTGTCCAGGCCGGAATGGGCATCTGCTACGACCTGCGGTTTCCCGAACTCTGGCGGAGCTATGCCCTATCTGGACTCCCCCTCGCGCTTCTCCCTGCCGAATGGCCTGCTGCTCGTGTTTATCATTGGCGCACGCTCCTTCGTGCCCGCGCAATCGAAAACCAGATGTTCGTCGCGGCCACAAATAACGTTGGCGTCACAAAAAATGAAACCTTCGGTGGGCACAGCGCCGTCATCGATCCCTGGGGTGAGGTCCTGGTGGAAGGCTCTGACCAGGAAGAGCTGCTAACGACAGAAATAGACCTGCAAAAAGCCAACGAAGTGCGAAATCGCATCCCCGTCTTTAAGGACCGCAGACCAGAAATTTATGACTTCCGATGATCTTCATCATGACGTGGAAAGTGTGCTCCGCTCTCTCCAACAAGAACACGCCAGTCCAACCTCTCCCCCTCCCATTCGACAAGAAGCCGGGCAAACCACAGTAGTCCATCCGCCTGGGGACAATCTCCCGGTTGACTCCATCCAATTTCGTGCGGTTACCCACCTCGACGGTCCCATGCGGGTTATGGCCCCTGCCGGTTCCGGCAAAACGCGCACCCTCGTCAGCCGGATAAACCACCTGCTCGAGCAGGGAATCCCACCAGACCGCATTCTCGCCCTTGCCTTCAACCGTAAAGCCCAGGAAGAAATGAACGAAAGGTTATCCGCGTCAGGGCGCGCCATGAACGTCCGCACTTTCCATTCTTTCGGTTACGAGATCATCCGCCGCGCCCTCGGCTGGGAATATCACGAAAACAGCCACCCGCGCCTGCTCGGCTTGCTCCAAGATGCCATCATCCATCACGTTCCCAAAGGAGAGATTGTCTCCACAAAACCGGATGCACTCGATCCATACCTCCGCGCCCTGCGCCAGGCTACGATGGAACTCATCCCGCTGGTGACCCTCGCCATTCAAACTGACTTTGGCGAAATTCCCTTTCAACCCATCTTCCAGGATTTCCTGGTCGCGCAAATCCAAAACCGCTTCCTCAACTTCGATGGCATGATTTACCATGCCCTGCGTGTCTTGATTGACGACACCTCCCTCCGCCACAGCCTGCAAAACCAGTTCGAATACGTCCTTGTGGATGAATTTCAAGATCTCAACCGCGCCCAGATGCTGCTCACCCAGATCATCGCCCTGCCGCAAAATAACCTGTTCGTCGTCGGAGATGATGATCAAATGATCTACGGCTGGCGCGGCGCGGATGTCCGTCTGATCCTCGATTTTCCGCAAACCTACCCGGATGCAAAATCGGTCGTCCTTGCGACCAATTACCGTTCGACACGAAAGATCGTCCGGCACTCGCGAATGTTGATCGAACACAACCCCGAACGTGTGGAGAAAGACATCCAGCCCCAGGCGGGGGCCGCGCGCGGAACCCTGGACATCATTCTGTCTCAAGGCATCCGCGCCCAGGCCAAAGCCGCTCTCGACTGGATTCAGACTCAACAAACCACCCATAATCTTGTATGGGATGACTTCGTTATCCTTTACCGTGCAAACAGCTATGTCTTCCCCATCCTCCCGCTGCTCGAACAGCGCGGCATCCCCTATGTCCTGGCAAAAGAAACCCCAGGCGAAGAGGACATCCCGCCGGAAATCCAACCCGGCGCGGTTACGCTGTTGACCATCCACAAGTCCAAAGGCAAAGAATTCCCCTGGGTGGTTTATTTCAACTTGAGCCGGAGCGGCTCCGGCAACATCGAGACCAGCCTCCCCGAAGAACGCCGCGTCGCCTACGTCGGAGCCACCCGCGCCCAACAGGGATTGTTGATCACCGCCGACGAAGAACGTTATTCCCGTTTTCTCGTCGAACTCGCCCTCAGCCCGGAATTTGACAGCTTTGCCTTGCCTTACGTCGAACGGCAGGCAAAGATCACCCGGAAAAAACGCGATAAAATCGCCCGCAAACATGCTGCACAAAAGAACAAACAAGCGTCACTCTCCCAACCCCCACGCTTCCGCTGGTGGCCGCGCCGGATGAGTCCTGAAATGCAGGACGAACTG
>DATDOR010000137.1:0-6560 GCA_035293165.1 Anaerolineales bacterium
GAAACCCTCCTTTTTCTCCTTGAGCATCCCAAACAAAAATGCCAGCAAGGGGGGCAAAGTCTCCTTCAAATTGGTCACAACCAGGGTTTTGATCCCCGTATGTGGCTGTACTTCCTTGACCTTATTATAGAAATTGCTCATCACCAGCATCACTTCAATCCCCGCATCGTTGGCCTGATGTTCAATCTCTTTCGGCCCGTACAAGGGTGAAGTCGCTACAACCGTCGCACCGGCTTTCAAAGCTGCAAAATAAGCCATCACAAATTGCGGCGTGTTTGGCATGAAAATACCTACCCGGTCGCCTTTCTTCACGCCCAGGCTGGCCAAACCTGCTGCCAGCCGGTCCGTAATTGCATTCATCTCCCCATAGGAGATGCGCGCGCTTTTAAAAATCGTGCAAGCTGCTTCCGGGTTCTTACGTGCTACCTCTTCCAGAAAATGGAACAAGGGAACTTGGGGATACTCCAGCGTGTGCGGCACCCCTTCATCATAGTTCTTTCGCCAGGGAAAATCGTCCATGTTTCGTACTCCTTATTATGAAATTGATCGAATGTATCAGCCGTGAAGGGGATTGGCCGAAAAAAAGGTATGGCAAACTTCGTTTGGGCGGGTGTACACTCCCATGCACACCTTTTTTCCGGGAAACCTTCTTTCTTAGCCTGAGCACTCTCGAATTTAGATTATCAAATCGTTTGGAAAAATCAAGGGGCACATGCCCTGACTCGCAAATGACAAATGCCTGCATTCAGTATAAATTCTGCCCGAAGGCTTGTCAAATGATTGCTTCCAGAAAACCAACAATTTTTTCCACCGCTTCTGGCCCGGCCTCAATCCAACGGATTTCCGGGTCGTCTGCCTTGAACCAGTTCGCCTGCCGCCGCACAAACTGGCGTGTATTCCGCTTGATCAATCGCACCGCCTCCTCCAACGGAAAGTCCCCTTGTAAATGTTGCACAATCTCCCGGTAACCGATGGCAGATAAAGAAGGCAGGTCGGGGGAAAAGCCCTGTGCGAGCAACCCTCGTACCTCCTCCACCAACCCCGCCGCGAGCATTTTCTCAATCCGCGCGTCGATTCGTTCATATAATGCCGGGCGAGGGCGGATAAGCCCCACGATCAGCGACCGGTACCGCGCGCGACCCCGCAGCCGCTGTTCGGAAAATCGCTGTCCTGTCCGAAAAATCACCTCCAACGCCCGCACTGTTCGCCGGACATTCCGCCACTCAATGTTCGCGGCCGCACCCGGATCGAGCCTTGCCAATCCCGCATGGAGCCGCTCCCCGCCGATTTCCTCCGCCCACTGTTCGAGGGCAGTACGCAGCCGGGTGTCCGGTTCCTGCCGGGGGATGATCCACCCCTGCGTAATCGCGCGGACATATTGCCCCGTCCCGCCGACAAGCAGAGCTAGTTTCCCCCGCGCGTGGATGGCGTCAATTACCGCGTAGGCTGCTTCCTGAAACGCGGCGAGGCTCCACGCTTCGTCCGGGTCAGCGATGTCAATCAGGTGGTGAGGGACGCGCGCACGCTCTTCAGAGGCAGGTTTTGCCGTGCCAATGTCCATCCCCCGGTAAAACGTGCGGGAGTCAGCCGAGACGATTTCGCCGTTCAACCGTTCGGCGAGGTGAATGGCCGTTTCGGTTTTCCCAACCGCGGTGGGACCGATGAGGACGACCAGGGGTGGTAAATTCATGAAGGGGTATTTTGAACACAGACTCACAGAGTTTTTTTAAAGTTTTCTCTGTGCCTCTCTGTGCAGACTCTGTGCATCTCTGTGTAATTATCCACTCACCGCGTTTTCAAAATGAACGATTTCTGGCTTCATACCCTTCCGCCGCCGGATGGCGATCACGTCAATGCGCCAGTCGCCTTCAAGTTCGGGATGGGTTTGGAGGTAGGCCTGGGCAGCGGCGAGGAGGTGGGCTTGTTTGGTGGAGGTAATCGCACTTTCGGGAGGGCCGTAAGCGGTGGATGATCGGGTTTTGACTTCGACAAAGACCGTAGCCACCCCCTGTTGGGTCACGAGGTCGATCTCGCCGTGGGGGGTGCGGACATTGCATTCGAGGACGGTATATCCTTTTCGGGCCAGGTATTCGGCGGCGAGGGTTTCTCCCCAGGAGCCTAGTTTTTGGCGGGTGGTAGTCATGCGGGGATGGTGAGGCTGTCGAGGTCGCGCGGGTAGTAAGTCAACACCTCTACCCCATTTTCTGTGATCAAAACCGTGTCCGAGTGGCGGTAGCCACCAAGGGTTTTATCGTAGAGGCCGGGTTCGACGGTGAAGACCATGCCAGGCTGGATGAAGGTGGGGTCGCCGAGGTCGAGGAAGGGGGCTTCGTGGTAGCGCAGGCCGATGGCGTGGCCGACGTGGTGTTTCCAGTGGGGCATGAGGTCGTGCTGGTCGTAGTAGGCGCGGACGGCGCGGTCCACTTCGGCGCAGGGGAGGCCGGGTTGGAGGGTGCGGATGGCAAGTTCCTGGAGGGCAAGCATGTGGTCGAAGAGGCGTTTTTGGGGGTCAGTGGCGGGGCAGATGATCATGGTACGTTCGAGTTCGGAGTGGTAGCCCCACATGGCGGCGCTGGCACCGGTGACGAGGATGTCGCCGGGTTGGAAGGTGATGTTGGCAGCAAGGGCGTGGGGGATGGCGGCGTTGCGCCCAATCTGGCCGCGATAGCCCGCACGCGCGCCGTGGGTGAAATAGCTTTGGGCACGGTAGAGCGGGCCGATGGCATCGAGCATGGCGAGGGTGGCTTCGTGGCTGGCGCGTTGGGCAACTTCGGTTTCGGTGAGGCCGGGGCGGGTATAGCGTTGGAGGAGCGTATGAGCCAGGTTGGCCCATTGGATACTTTCTTTGATGAGGGCGATCTCGGCGGGGGATTTGATCATCATCTGGTCTTCGATAAAGGCGTTGACCGGATGGGGCGTGTGGCCGGTGAGTTCGGTGAGGCTGGGGCCGCGGTAGCCGAAGATCCAGGGGTAACCGTCGTGATCCGCACCAAAAGCGCCGTTGGCGGTCCCCATATCCAATAACATTTTCCGAAACAGGTTCATCGGATGGGGGGTGAAGGGGTATTCCAGGTAATGCTCGACGCGCTGGATGACGGCTTTAGATTTCGCATGCTCGAGTTCCAGGCGGGGGACGAACATGCCGGTCTCGCCGTGGGTGTTCATGCCGAAGGCGATGGGGCGTTCGGTGGGGATGAAGGCGAAGCCGGTGTAGTAGAGGATGTAGTCGCGGTCGAAGAGGACAACGCCGGAGAGTTTTTGGGTGTGGAGGTAGTGGCGGAGGCGGTCGAGGCGTTGTTGGTATTCGGTGTTGGAGATGGAGAGGGTGGTGGTTGGGAGGGGAGATGTCATGTTTATATTCTACCAATGAATATTTATTTCGATCTGCTTGCTGAAAATTACACCTGCTAATGGTACAATCCTCCCGACAAACTATGGGAATCGCTGTCAGGAACTAAATGCGATTGAGGTAAAACAAATGGAGGATTACTCTTATGTTCATTGATGTTGAGGCAGCCGGATGCCCTGAGACATGTCGCCACTGTGCTGTAGATGGTCACCAGCCTTATGGTGAATTGTTTTCGCTGGACGAACTGCGCGCGCTCAAAGATGAATGGGGTCCTCTGACCATTCGTTACGAACCTACCACCCATCCCGATTTCCCTGAAATTTATCATGCCGACATTGCGACCGAACATGGGGGATGGCTCGTAACCAATGGGTTTGGATTGGCCCGGCGAGAGGATTATGGCCGCGTATTTGAGAAAATGCGCGGCATGGGCATTCATACAATTGCACTTACCTTACACGGCTTAAGGGAACACCACGACTGGTTTGTCTGCCGGTCAGGGGCCTATGAAGATATTCTGCTGGCTACTCGACGCGCCACGGAAAGAGGCTTCATTGTCAATTGGCAAATCTTTGTGGATCAAAAAGGAATCAAGGATATTCCAGTGTTAGTTGAAATCGCCTTCAAAGAGGTGGGAGATGTCCAATTCCTGGGTATTCCTTATCATCGGGTCGGTGGAAGACTCTGGCACTACGAAAAAATCCGCCTTACGGTGAAAGACATCGAATCCTACTCACTACATAAATTGATAGTTGACCCGGATAAGAACCTTTTCCTCACGTATGAAACCCTCGCCGCGCAGGCATGGCTGGAAAAATGGAAACAATCTCCTGACTCTGCCGACTTCAAGCATCCTTTTGAACCACGCTCCTGGCCACCAACAGCAACCTATGAACTGTTATCGCTTCGTATCGATCGCAATCAAAAGGTTTGCCTGGATCCGCTATGCAGTCCTCCTGTTTTTCTTGGGAAAGTTTCCGATGGTCAAGAAACCATCATGGAGCGTTTAGAATATCTACGCATGCCGGTATACGCCGACCTTCAGCCAGGTGAGGTAAAAATATCTCCAGATGAGCAAACACAATTACATCCAACTGGATTCAGTTTCCGCTACAAGGAAATCTCGAAAAAACGTCTCGCGAAATACAAATCCAGATAACCCGCCATCATACTTGACATCCCAATACCCTCAAAAAACCATCCCTCCAAACTCACGCTATAATACCCCCTATTCCGTAATCGTTTTGCGTAGAAACTTCAACCGACACGAATTACACAAGACGGAATACGCAATAACCAATCCTCTTCAGGAGTTTTTTATGAAAGCCTTACTTGATAAACTTGGCATCCAGGACGTACACCCCGGCGCATGCACTGGCCCGGACGGCTGGATCACCGACCCGAAAGGGAAAGAACTCGTTTCCTACAACCCCTCGACAGGCGAACGCATTGCCTCCGTCATCCAGGCCACCGGGGAAACCTACCAGAAAGTATCCCAAAAAGCTCAGGACACCTTCCTCACCTGGCGCAACGTCCCCGCCCCCAAACGCGGGCAGGTTGTCCGCGACCTCGGAGACGCCCTGCGTGAATACAAAGAACCCCTCGGCGACCTCGTCACCCTCGAAATGGGGAAAATTCGCGCCGAAGGGCACGGCGAAGTGCAGGAAATGATCGACATTTGCGACTTTGCCGTCGGCCTGTCCCGCCAGCTTTACGGCCTCACCATGCAATCCGAACGCCCGCAGCACCGCATGTACGAACAATGGCTGCCGCTCGGCGTCATCGGCCTGATCACCTCCTTCAACTTCCCCGTAGCCGTCTGGTCGTGGAACTCTGCCATCGCCGCCGCGTGTGGGGACACGGTGGTGTGGAAACCTTCGACATACACCCCCCTGTGCGCCATCGCAGTCACGAACATCACGAACAAAGTGCTGGCCGATCACGGCCTGGATGGGGTCTTTACCCTCGCCATCGGGAGTGGGCGCGACGTCGGCGAACTGTTGCTACACGACCCCAACATCCCCCTCGTCTCCTTCACCGGCTCGACCGGGGTGGGCAAACGCGTGGCGGAAGTCGTCTCTCAACGCTTCGGGCGGATGATCCTCGAACTGGGCGGGAACAACGCCATCATCGTCGCCGAAGACGCCGATCTGGACATGGCTTCTCGCGCCATCCTGTTTGGGGCCGTGGGCACTGCCGGGCAGCGCTGCACTTCCACCCGGCGCATCATTATGCAAAAAGCCATCGCCCCCGAACTCACCAACCGGCTCAAAAACGCCTACAAACAGGTTCGCATCGGCGACCCGATGGACGAAAATACCCTGATGGGGCCGCTCGTCGTCAACACCTCCGTCGAAGAAATGTTCGATGCCATCGAAAAAGCCAAAGCCGACGGTGGGGAGGTTGTCACCGGAGGCAACATGCTCCCCCAACTCGGCCCAAATTTCGTCGAACCCACCATCATCAAAATGCCCGCCCAAACGGACATCGTCAAACAGGAGACCTTCGCCCCCGTGCTATACCTGATGGAATACGACACGCTGGACGACGCCATCGCCATCCACAACGGCGTTCCGCAGGGCCTGTCCAGCGCCATCTTCACCGACAGCATGCGGAAAGCGGAGCAGTTCCTGTCAGCGGGCGGCTCCGACTGCGGCATTGCCAACGTCAACATCGGCACTTCCGGGGCGGAAATCGGCGGCGCGTTTGGCGGCGAAAAAGAGACCGGCGGCGGGCGCGAATCCGGCTCCGATGCCTGGAAGTCGTATATGCGCCGCCAGACCAATACCCTCAACTGGTCGCGTGAACTGCCGCTCGCGCAGGGAATCAAGTTTGGGGATTAATCTAATTTCAGAGATTCATCTCTCATGAAAAAATATTCTCTTCCATTTTTCTTGTTGATCTTCCTTTGGTTAGCCGGATGCACGAATGTTGCCTCGCCCACGCCCGCACCCGTCGTGGAACAAGTAGCGCCGACCTCCAATCCCTTTGGCCTGGAATTCTATATTTTCGCTCCGGGCGACTTACCGGATGAATTTGAACCCTCCAAAACTGTCCAAGCCCTGCCAGAACAGCTTGCAAACCTCCCCACTCCAAGCGAGGTGGCCGCTTATCGTATCATCGGGTCAGATAATTCTGGCCATGAAGTTGGGTTTGTTGCGCTTATTCGTTATCGTTCCCCTGCTGATTTGGACACCGCATGGGAAGCGCT
>DATDOR010000138.1:0-7616 GCA_035293165.1 Anaerolineales bacterium
GGCTGGAAGGTTTCCACGATCGGTTTTGGGGCGTGGGCGATTGGCGGCATATGGGGCGATGTCAGGGACGAGGAATCGCTCGCCGCTCACGCATCGAACAGACCCATCCGCACTCGCTATTCGCGATCGGCACCGCGGATAAATTCTACCAACCCGATATTCTCAAAGGCCTTGAACATGTTACCGGTGGACGCAGCCTCGTCATCGAAGGTGCAAATCATGCCCTGGAGATTCCGGGGAATATTCCAAAATCACTTATGGCCTTGGATCAAATTGTACAGGCGTTACAGGAGTTCTTGAAGGAAGACGTCAGTAAGGCCTAATACAGTAATTGGGCCCACGAAGTAATCCGCCCGTTTACCAGGGAATAATTCCATGAGACTTTCATCAAAACAGATTCTTGGCATTCTCCTCATCGTTATATCTGTGGTCACGCTGGTGCAGGCCGTCCGCCAGGTTCGACCCTTACCGTATACCATTGATTTCCCTTGTTTTGCCGATGAGGACGTTAGACGCGAGGGGCTGAATGCCAATACACGCCTCGCCTACTGCCTCAGCTTTTGGCCCTTCAACGTTGGGGGAGGCGGAATTTATGCGCTTGGGACAAGTGATCAGGATGAGGCCCGGGTAGGGGGACTCCGTTTCAGACGGGAGGGGGGAACATTATATGTCAACAACCGTCCGGTGGACGTCGGCGTCCGTTACGAGACGGTCCGCTGGACGGCATCCAGGAATCCGTGGTTGATATTGACGGACCGCTTCGAAATAAGGAATGCAGGCTTGATATCCGCTTCTTCAACTGCACCGCCGAATGTGCTGTTCATCTCTGGCGATGTGCACCAGGGCTGGCTCCCCAATCCACTCGGTTTCATCATGATCTTTGCCGGCATGCTGCTGGTCTTGCGCGAGTTTCGTGCCTGAGACCGCTATAAAGCGCCTTAATCATTTTCCCACGTTTTGCAAGCCAAATGATACATAGGACAGCAGAGGATTTGATGTATGATTTCCTTAGAATAAGGAAGGTAAGCCATGGTAGAAGTCACACTGAAACACGACAATTTGGTTTTCGGAAAGGGGTTCGCACTCAATTTCCAGAGAACGCTGCGTATCCCCGACGATGGCAAGACCTATCCCTTGCCGCCCGGTTTGGGGACGTTTCCTGTCTGCAGAGTTGAGGATTATAAAGAGCGCGTGCCCGAGACCTGGGCGGAACATGGCGGTGTGTTCATCCCTATGTACCAGCGCGAAGCCCTGTGGATCAGTTTCCGGCCCCGGTATTGGAAACCTAATGCGGTCAAGGTTGCGATCGGGAAAGTCAATGCCGTCTCGGGTAAGCCCTGGGACTCGAAGCTTCATCCCGAAGAAAATGATTATTTGGTCTGCCCGCCTCAACCCTGGCTGGACGGCATCAACGCGGGCGAGGGGTACATCCGTCAATTTGTGGCGATGCCCTTAGGGATGGGATACACGGTGGAAGCGCAAGTGACCGGCGAGGAGAAGTTTGGCGGCATACAGATCCTTGTCTACGAACCAAAACCAGGCAGATTTCCAGATCAGCCTCCTACTCCGTCCGGCCTGTCACGGGAATTCGACGGGGTACTCTATGCACAGGCACCCGTCGCCTATCGGTCAGTCGGAAGCGCCGAAATGGGACTGGCGGCAGGCGGAAAAATGAGACAGAAGATCTACCCGGATCCGCATGGAATCGATACCTGGGACCCGGAAAATCACAGGCGCGTGTATGTGCATATCGTCAACAGTATGATGTACCGTGAGATCACTGGGAAAGAACCGCCTCCCACCCCTGTCACCGCCAGGATGTATACGGAGTATGGTCTGCCCTGGTTCGACCTGTACGACGATAAGCTGGGAGACATCTCCGCGCCCGATGCGCTCAAGAAGGTCAAGACGGTGAAGGAAAAGGATGAGGAAAAGCGGTTTGCAACCCAGCAGGATGACGAGCCGGTGGAGATTCCGGAAGATAAAGTGATCAAGTACAAAGTGGATCCCGATGACGAAGTAAAGGACGGCGACTGGTAAAACGCGGCCGGATGAGCCTGTGCAGTTTCCTATGGGGAAGGAAGCAAGCGGAAGGTTTTAAGACAAATGGCACATGCTACATTAGGCGATTTGATGTATAAGTGAATGGAAAGGATCTGAAGCAAAGTTACTTCCCATTACACCATCAAATTAGAGTCTTATTAGGAGTCAGTTCGCCTAAGACAGAGTTAGCCCGTTGGTTTGTTAAGATAAAATGAGTTTCTATTCAAAAGCAAGTTTACGAGCCGGTCCATTCAGATATGAGCTTACGAACTCAGGAATCAGCATATCCACGGCTTTTCCAGGCTTAAGACAAAGTATTAGTCCGCGTGGACATTTCATTACGATTGAAAAAGGCGACTCTAGCTTTAGAGCTACTGAGCTTGAGAATATAGATATTCGACATGCCGTTGCCAGTACCCAAAACAGAGCCCATCCAGAGGGAGTGATAGATACAATCAATGTTTTAGAATTACAGGACTCGTCTTCAACCGATCTAATTTTAGAATTAAATAACAAGCACAAAAAAGCACAATTTTTTCATCTTGTGGTTTCCTTATCAGTTCTCATTTTTGTCGCCTTCATTGGAGTAAAAGCCCAGGCTTGGATTTTAGGAATAGTTCTATTACTGGCAGTTATTTTCGCATTCTTGTCCAAGTTTTGGGATGATTTGGCAAAAAGGACGGTTGTTTTCTACAAACTTGATTCGGACAGTGAACATGATTATCAAGCTATTTGCGATGCTTTTGATGAACTTGCCAGATGTTCAAACGCTTGGCATATTGAAGCAACAAGCAAAGTATCAAATTTACAAGAATGGAAAACGCAAGCGGGCGCAAGTTCACTCGTTCAGCGAAAACCGACAAAGCTCAAGTACCAATTACCACCCTTTTTAAGTACCAACCTGAAAACGCCATCAATACCAGTGGGCCGTCAAACTTTGTATTTCTTCCCCGATAGAATTCTCGTGTACGAAGGGAAAAAGATTGGCACTGTCTCGTATCAGGATATTCAAATTCGGCTTGAAAACACGCGCTTTATAGAATCTGGTGGAGTACCAAATGACGCTCAAGTCGTTGACCACACATGGAAGTATCTAAATAAAAAGGTGGCCCGGATAAAAAATACAAGGACAATAAGCAGTTACCTATTGCCCTATATAGCGAATTGTATTTTAGTAGTCAAACTGGCTTAAACGAACTTGTCCAAGTATC
Organism: Anaerolineales bacterium; assembly: GCA_035293165.1. Lineage (GTDB taxonomy): Bacteria > Chloroflexota > Anaerolineae > Anaerolineales > JABWBV01 > JABWBV01. Next base: position 3,255 of record DATDOR010000138.1, read on the forward strand.
TAGACCTAATCTTGGAAAGTCTTTATTAGAATCAATTAACCAACTGGCTTCTGCGAAATCCGAGCGCAATAAAGTTTAGACACAAGGATAAGAAGGGCGGGCTAACAAAGCGGCGTTGTCTCGTCCCGCCCAGTCGCCGTTTACGCTGGCCGTTAGGCGTTTGCACCGCTTCACTAATGAATGAGCCTGACAAAGCAGAAGTAAGGAGTAGTCAATGGACACGTTGAAAAGCATCTCTTTTAGCATAGCATTATTTATTATTGGCGCAATTTTCGTGCTCTTGGGTCTAAGTGGTGGAATTACAATAAGTAATAATAGTTTAATAATACAGGAATTATGGGCAAAATTATCCTCCACAATTATCGGCATGATATTGATCATCGCTGCTTTTTATTTAGAAGTAAGGCTCAAACTATCAGACAAAGTAGCCAAGATACTCACAGAAAGTCACCAGCTGGACGACCATGAATTATTTCTAAATCGTAAAGAGATTCATTGGGCGCCATACAACGAAAAAGTTTCCAATAGGTACTGGGCTTGCGGAACATCTTTGATAGGAGTTTTTGAATTTGGATTGGTGCAAAAATTTGCCAATGCTGGAGTGCGAGACATCAAGATAATATTGCCAAACACGGATAAATCTTACGTTTCCTTTGAGCAGTTAGATAAATTCAACCAACTGAATATCGGGTTAATTGAAAATCAAGTAGATTTGGCTAAATTGGCTTTTGAAAAATTTGAAACCATCACCCTTGCAACCATGGAGGTTTCTGAGATTCTAAAAAAATATGGCGGGATAATGTTCTCAAACATCACTATCTTCGACGACAACGCTTTCATTGCCTTTTATGACTGCACTGGAAGCGGCGGCTCTAACTTTACATTACATTTCAACAAAAATACTAACAAAACAGGCTACAACTTTGTTGAGGCAGAATTTCTCAGAATGTGGGATTCTAAAAAGACGTTCGGAAAGAAATTTACAAAAAAAATTGGCACAAGCATTTTCTTTCTTAATAATGCCAATCAAATTCTGTTATTTTTACGAGACAGCAAGAAAAATATTCCATATCCAAATTGTTGGGACGCACTAGGAGGTAATGTCGATGAAGGAGAAACACCACTTGAATGTATAACAAGAGAAATGGTGGAGGAAATTGGTATACAGATAGAATCCCCCATCCTATTTAATATCTACAACATGAGTGACAGAATAGAATGTACTTTTTGGCAACGAGCAAATTTTGACCTTAAGAAAATAAACCTAAAAGAGGGGCAACGCCTAAAATGGTTTACAGAGAAAGATATAAGTGCGATGGCAGACAATGATTTAGCTTTTGGATTCAGGTCGATCATGTTGGATTTCTTTCATCAAAAACCATACAAGAAATGAACGTCAATTCTTGCAAAACCACGCCTAACACAGCGTTCTAAGAAACAGTTATAGGCTATTTGCAAGGAGAAATCTGCTGGCGAGTTAACCCAAAAAGGCGTCGCGCCATTTTCGAGAATGACGCCGATGTTCTTTCGTCATTCATCTGTTGGCAGACCCGATCACTTGGGTTAGATAGCTTTCTAATCGGGGTCGTGTAGTACGCCACCAGTTGATAGATCATTTTGATCGGAAACCAAGATGCACCGCGGGACTGCGAGGTTGGGCGTCGCCACTGCTTTGTACGGCTTATGCGTCTGCCATTTGGCAGTATACTCCCTTTGCGCGCCTGTTTGTTTGGTGAAATAGGATGTCCCCATCCTACGGAGGTGCACCCGACCCCCGCGCGAGCACCGGGGTCATAATGGTGGGCTGCCAAGCGTGCCACTCGAAAAGGGAGTACACTACGCTCAAGCCTATTCTATCAAAGGGGCTTGATCTCGTCCCACCTGGTGGTTGACTGGCGAAGCCGTGTCGAAACCCACTGGCGGGTCCGATGTGTGCTACGCAATCCCACTTGGTGAGAACACCCGCGGGGACGCTGACACAAGCCGTTGGGCCACCTCTATAACAAACAAGAGGCCAATTAATGAACGACATAGACATTGAATACCTGAAGCTAGCCATTTCGATCGCTTGGCGTGCCCGCGAAAATGGCAATCATCCGTTTGGGGCTGTGCTAGTGGATGAACATAATCGAGTTGTCCTACAAGCGGAAAATACTGTCATAACAGGGCAAGATTCTACAGGTCACGCAGAAACGAATCTCGTTCGACTTGCCACGCAACAATTCTCGCCTGAACAGCTCGCACTCTATACCCTTTATTCCAGTACCGAACCTTGTGCCATGTGCGCTGGAGCAATATATTGGAGTCACATTGGGCGGGTAGTTTATGCACTTAGCGAAACTGATCTCTATGCCATCATCGGGCCATCGCCGGAACACCTCTTGCTCCCCTGCCGGGAAGTCTTTGCCCATAGTAAACGCCACATCGAGGTGCATGGTCCTATATCCTCATTAGAAACAGAAGCTCGCGCCGTTCACAAGGATTTTTGGACAATACAACATGAGCCCGACAAAAACAACGCCGATGTGATCGCCCTGAACCAGGCGCTTGTTGATGAGTTGAAGAAAAAGAAATGGATTCAAAAGCCGGGCGTCGAAGCAGCATTCCGGGCAGTGCTGCGACACCAATTCCTGCCGGGCAGGCCATTGGAACTGGTCTACTCGGACCGTGCTATTTCGGCCAAGCAGGACCAGGACGGTCAATGGCTCAGTTCTTCCTCACAGCCAGCCATGATGGGGATCATGCTGGAACAACTTGAACTGGAGCCCGGCCATAAGGTGCTGGAAATCGGCGCGGGGACGGGCTACAACGCGGCGCTGATGGCCCAGATTGTCGGAGAAACCGGACAGGTTGCCACAATCGACATTGATGAGGATTTGGTCCAAGCCGCACGTGAGAATCTGGTGACGGCGGGCTTCGAGCAGGTGCAGGTCCTCTGCGCCGATGGCGGGTACGGGTATCCAGACGCCGCGCCGTTTGACCGTATCATCCTCACGGTGGGAGCTCCGGATATCACGCCTGCCTGGTGGGAGCAACTGAAACCCGACGGGCGGATCGTGTTGCCGCTCATGCTCAAAGGCTCGATGAAATCCGTCGCGTTTGAACAGGTCGATAACCATCTGGCGAGCCTTTCCGTGAAGGATTGCAGTTTCATCCAGCTGCGCGGCGACTTCGCTTCGACGGGTTCGAACCAGGTCCAGTTGGGCCCTGACCCGGGACTTTACCTGGAAACTCTGGATGAGGCCTTAATTGATAGCGATGCAGCTTATGATTTGCTAACCGGCCCAAGCAAGGATTGGGCAGTTGGCGTTGAAGTCACGGTTTGGGATGCCTTGATCGGTAATCTATGGACATGGCTGGCTTTGCATGAGCCGCGTCTGTGTAAACTGGTCGCCAAAGGCGATATGGTCGCGCGTAACATCGTGCCATATCTGATTGGGATCGCGGGAAAACAGAAGTCAATGACCACAGCAGTCTTGGTTGGAAAGACGGGACTCGTGGCCTTGATGCGCCCGCCTGATCAACCGCTGCACCTGGTTCCGATGGAAAAACTGTTTAGTTCTGATTCACCGTTCACGCTCTTTGTGCGCCAGTTCGGTTCAGATGATTTACTAGGACAGCGATTGGTCACACAGATCCAAACCTGGGACGCCGCGGGCCGTCCCTCATTCGATGCGATGCACATCCGAGCTTATCCGAAGGACGCGGAATATGTTCCTTCCGAGGGTGAGATCCTCGTCGAAAAACAATGGACGAAACTGATTATTGAATGGCCTACGGTGGCTTAGTCTTCCATTTGTTCGGTGCTGCCTGTGTTGTCCCCGGCACGCGGAACTCGCGTTTCTTTTTCCTCATCCCGTTCAAAACATCAAGAATACATTCTCTTGCATTGAAATCACCCCTTTCATGCACATGCGAGAGCAATCAAATATCACTTCCTGGGTTTTGCCGTCTTTCTTTTGGCGGATTTTGCCCTTGCTTTTTCCTGCTCAACTTGCAATCGCAGCGTTTCGACTTCCGCTTCCGCCAGGGCTTTTCTGCCGGCGAGGATCTGGTTATAGAAACCCGTCAGCGCCGCGAGCAAGCCAGAGAGAGCGGTAACATAAACAGTCAGTCTATCGAATACGGAAGGGACATCTGTCGCAGGAAGATCGAAGTCAATCGTTTCTTTAAAGGTGGAAAGGATCCATACGGTCAGGAGGGTGAAAAAAACCCCATACACTAAACAGAATGACCGTTTGCAGATTCTGTTTCTGTCTGAATATCATAATGACCGCGACCAGGAATACGACAATATTCAAATACTGAACTGCGTTTATGATTTGATATAGATTCGGGGAGTCCGTCAATATTCTAAAAAAA
>DATDOR010000139.1:0-3033 GCA_035293165.1 Anaerolineales bacterium
GAGGCTTATGAGGAGAGAACCATGACCAACCAACAAACCGCCTTCGCCCAGCGTAGTCTGGAAAAAATACATTTTGACCACAAAGACATGGATTACTACCTGTCCTGGATCATCGGACGGGAAATTTATAACGGCAGTGACCGTGACGAATGTCTGGAAACCGCCGCGCGCATCACCAACGCCGATGCAGAAAGCTGGTACACCGAATGGGCTGCACTGGCCGCGCGGGTTGAAGAACAAGCTGAGCGAGCGATGGAAATCGGCGAACTGGAAACCGCCCGGAAAACTTATCTGCGCGCCTGCACGTATTACCGCTCCCCTCTCTTCATCATGGGCCAGAAACACCCGGACTTCTACACCCACTGGCGCAAGATGCAAGCCTGTTTCCGGCAGGCCGCCGCGCTCTTTGACCCACCCATCGAACCCATCGAAGTCCCATTTCAAAGACAGACTCTTTCCGGCTATTTCTGGAAGGTGGATGATAGCAATAGCCCGTGCCCGACTCTGATCGTCGTCGGCGGTGTGGAAACCTGGGCGGAAGACTGCTACTTCATGGTCGGCCCATCCGGCCCAGCGCGGGGGTACAACGTTATCACCGCCGACCTGGCCGGGCAGGGGATGAACCCCGACAAAGGGCTGCACTTCGGCGCACGAATGGAAGTTTCCGCCCGCGCGTTGGTGGATTACGCCCTCTCCCGCCCGGAAGTGGACGCTGACCGGCTCGCCCTGTTTGGTTTCAGTTGGGGTGGACATATCGCCTTCAAGGCCGCGCGGTTCGATCCCCGCCTCAAAGCGATGATTGCCAACCCACCCATGCCCGACGTGTTCCGCTCCGTCCTGGCCCAGCAGAAAGATCATAACCGTCACGATCCCATCAGCCGGACGGCCTTCGACCAGATCGTGTGGCGGTTCGGTCTGAAGATCAGTTTCAACCCGATAGACATCGCCGCCCGCTTCGCCAAAGCCTGGGACTACCTGACCAACGGCAAAGTAGACGTGCGCCAGATCACTCGTCCCGCCCTGCTGCTGGCCGGTGAAGGTGAAGCCCCCATTACCCTCGACATCACCCGCGAGTGTTATGAAAAACTGCCCAACCCGCAAAAGAAAATGGTGATCTTCACCAAAGCGCAAGGCGGCGAGGCCCACTGCCAGGTTAACAATCTCGCCCTCCCCAACCAGACCATTTTCGAATGGCTGGACGAGGTGTTGATGTAGACAGGTAAACAGGTACACAACAAAACACGAAACATTATGCACCACGCAATCATTAACCATAATCATTGACAATTCACAATTGAAAATTAAATTGGAGTCTCCCATGTCCCTCATCCAAACCCAGTCCCTCACCAAAATCTACGGCTCCGGCGCGACCTCCGTGACCGCGCTTGACCACATCAACATGACCGTCAAGCCCGGCGAATTCGTCGCCATCATGGGGCCGAGCGGCTGTGGCAAGTCCACCCTGCTCCACCTGCTCGGCGGGCTGGATAAACCCACCGAGGGCAAAGTCCTGCTCGAAGGTACGCCCATCGAAGAAATGTCCGACGACAAATTGACCGAACTGCGCCGCCGGAAAATGGGCTTTGTTTTCCAGTTTTTCAACCTGATCCCGGTGCTGACTGCCGTCGAAAACGCGGCCCTTCCCGTTACCCTCGACGGCGTCAAACCTGCTGACGCGAAAGCGAAAGCAGCCGAATGGCTCACGCGCTTTGGGCTCGCCGACCGTCTGAACAACCGCCCCGATCAACTCTCCGGCGGACAGCAACAGCGCGTCGCCGTCGCCCGCGCCCTCGTCGCCGAACCCACCCTGATCCTCGCCGACGAACCGACTGGCAACCTCGATACCAACTCCGGCGATGAAATCGCAGGGCTGCTCCGCAAAGTCTCCCAGGAATATGGCCGCACCGTCGTCATGGTCACGCACGACCCCCGAATCGCCGCCTACGCCGACCGCATCATCTTCCTGAAAGACGGCAAGATGATCGACGAAACGCGTTTCGAGGGGAAGAACGGGAATAACGCGGAAGCGGTAGAAAACAAGATGAAACAGATCGTCAATTAATGAAGCCAATACGACATAGAATTCTTACACAGAGCGCACAGAGAAGATAGGGAGATTCACAGAGAAATCTTTAAAAATTCTCTGTGGTTCTCTGTGAAATCTCAGTGAATCTCTGTGTCACAGAATCCTACCCAAAGAGACTCCTATGAACCTCCAACTCACCCTCGCCCTCCGCTATTTAAGCGGGCGCAAACTGCGCACTTTTTTGACCACGCTCGCTATCGTTTTTGGCGTGCTGATCATTTTTGGCATGAACACCCTCCTCCCTGCCTTTCTCGGCTCGTTCACCGCGAACGCAATGGCCGCTGCCGGGCAGGTGGACGCCACGATCACCAACAAAACCGGCGAAGCCTTTTCGGAATCCGTTGCCGATCAGGTCGCGGACGTGGATGGGGTGATTGCCGTCAGCGCGACCCTGGAACGCCCGATCAACCTCCCTGTTGATTACTTCGATGAAGACCATTCTGCCCCTGATCGGGTAGCCGCTGTGACGCTCGTCGGCGCAACTCCGGACGCGTACCGGGTTCTGACTGTCGCCAACATCATCGAAGGCCGCTATCTCGAAGCAGACGATGGCGCTGTCACCGTCATCACCCAATCCCTGGCGGATGTGGCAGGCCTCGCGCTGGGCGACACGCTCATCCTCCCCACCCTAACCGGGACGGTGGAACTGACCATCGCCGGGATCACCCCCCCGCGCCTGCTCCCCGGAAATGAAGAAGTGCTCGTTACCTTATCCGAAGCGCAAAAAGTCCTCGGCGCGCCCGGCAAGATCAACACCATTGATGCCAATTTCGACAGCGTAGACGAAACCCGCCGCGCCGAAATCGAAGCCGCCGTTACCAACAAACTCGGCAACAACTACACTATCGGTGTCCTGCAAGCCGGAGCCGAAATCTTGCAAAACATCGGCGTCGCGCAAGCGATCTTCAACCTGTTGGGCGGGCTGGGCCTCCTCATGGGCGGGTTCA
>DATDOR010000140.1:0-6228 GCA_035293165.1 Anaerolineales bacterium
CAGTTTATCCCCTCCGTAGGGGTCCGCACCAGCCAGGTAGATTGCCAGGTCGGGGTTGGAGAGCACGAGCGAGCGTTCCACCCCTTCGTGCAGGGTGTCTAGATACTCCTCATCGCCCGTGCCGTCGTCCAGCCCGACATCCAGGCTGCCGGGGACTTTGCGGAACGGGAAATTCTTCTGCCCGTGAATGGAAAAAGTGAATATCGTCGAATCGCCATTGAGGATACTCGCGGTGCCGTTGCCCTGATGCACATCACAGTCCAGGATGGCGACGCGGCGCACCTGCCGGTCACTTTGACCGCGCTCCCGCTGCATCACCCGCGCCGCAATCGGGGTATCGTTGAATACGCAAAAGCCCTCGCCATGATCCGTCCCGGCATGGTGCGTCCCCCCGGCCAGGCTCATCGCGACCCCATCTTCCAATGCCGCCCGGCACGCGGCAATCGTCCCCCCGACAGAGCGGCGCGAACGTTCCAGCAGTTCCGGCGACCACGGCAGCCCCAACCGGCGGATTTCCTTCTCGGTCAGGGTGTTGTTTTTGAGTTTTTCCAGGTAGGCGGGGGTATGGGCGAGGAGAATTTGGTCGCCGGTGGCGGCGTCAGGGACAAAGAATTCGAGACACCCATTCCAACTCACCGAATGCAAACATTCCCGTACAAGCCGGTACTTATCGAGCGGGAAACGATGCCCCATGGGGAGGGGAAAGTGAAAATGGTCAATGTAAAAAATTTTCATGGTGGACCGGGGAAGACTTCCGAAGTTTTAACTGCCGCGTGTTCAAACCTTGCCTTGAACAAACTTCGGAAGGTTCTTTAGGAATCGGCGGGGAGGTCTCTGGCATTAACCAGGGCAAATCCCAAAGACCCAACTTAGGAAGTCTCACGTCTTTGAAGTTTGGAATAGTATAATGGATGCCAGATTAATTATCGGACACGGATTTATAGGATTGGCAGGATAAAAAGAAAATCCTGAGTATCCTGAAAACTCGTGGTGAGTAAATCGAACCATCCGTGTCTAAAATCGGGAGCGTAGGATGCCCATCCCACTCAAAGAACTGAAGAAAAAATTTATCGTCTTTTCCGAAGCCGATACAGTGCAAACGGTTCGTGACCGGATTAACGCGTCGGGCGATTTGTGGGCGTTCATCATCGTCCAGTTGGGTAATGGGCGGTACGCCGTTTTTTACCTGGCAAATTTGATTGATGCTCTGGTTTCCTGGCGTGGCAAAACGCTGTTCGAGAGCACGCTTGCGACGCCGCTCGGTGAGATTCCGGGATTTCTGGCCGAACTGGCGCGTCCGGGATACGAGCGGGAGAACTACACGGTCAGTCAGGCGTTGCGCGAAGCCCGCCCTACGCCTGGGGGGCGATTCATCGTCGTTCTGGATGGGGACACGGTCGTGGGATTGCTGTCCGATCCCTATCGCATATCGGGGACGATCAACATGCGCTGGCTGGATCAGACGCCTGTACGAGAAGTCATGGAGGAAACGCCGCCTGAGACAACAGGTTCGCTCCCGTCTGGGCTGGGCACGTTGAGCGGGGAAGAGCCTACCCTTCCCCCACTGGAACCGGACATCGCTCCCCGGATCATCAACACCGAATTGCGAGACGAAGATGGCGTTCCCCAAACACCTAAAACCCAGCCGCTGAAACTCGCTACGACTTACCTGCTTTCATTTTTCGTGGACGCCGAAACCAGCCAACATTCGATCACCCCAGGCATGCAACTCTCGTCAGAAGTGTTTCGTTCTGGTGAGCAGGTGGTCGGCCTGGATGTGCGGTTGGAAAGCGATGATTTCGATATCGAACCGATCCGCCCCCGGCTGGACGTGCCGCGCACAGGAAAATCGAGCAAGGCCACGTTTGAAATCCGTGCCCGGAAGGAAGGCGTGGGGATCATCAATGCCGTCTTCCTGAAAGAGGGCAATTTTGTTCAACTCCTCACGCTCAAATTCGTCGTCGGGGAGTTGTTTACCGTCACGGCGCAGGGGCGTGACCTGAGCGGTGTCGCAGTTCTCAAGCCGCGTGATGTCAACCTGACCATTGTCGAGGAGACGGGCGGTTTTCGGTTGATCCTGACCGGTCCGGTTGCAGCAACCTGCAAGCTGCCGGTCACGCTCGAATACCTGAACCACCAGATTGCACTGGCGCGGAAAGAGATGCTCGATATCGTCCATGCCGGGTATGCCGCTCAAAATCTCCATGTTTTTCAGGCCGGGATTGACATTCCCGAAGATGCCCGCGACTTCGCCTTGCAAAAACTTGCGAAAGCGGGATATTTGCTCTTTGATAATCTCTTCTTCGGCCCGGAGACAGATACCCAAACCCAAAATTTGGGGAACAAACTCCGCCAGATGGCCCAAAGCCAGACGCTCAACATTCAAATCTTTTCCGAAAAGTTCGTTCTCCCCTGGGGCATTTTGTACATGGCCGATTCATTTATCCCCGATCAGCCGGTGATCCCAGACAGGTTTCTAGGTTTCAAACACATCATCGAGCACATCCCCCTCCAGCAGACCATGGGCGTTACGACTCCAACGATGGATGGGAACGGGTTGCATGTGGGGTTGAGCCTGAACAAGGACATCGAAAAACCTGAGTATCCGATCATCACCGAGCAATTGGATTATTGGAAAACGATTCAGACCCAGGCTGGAGTGATGATTACCGAACACGCGACCCGCCCGGATTTGCTTACCGCCCTCGCCCGCGCCGACCTGCCCGACAACATTCTTTATTTTTATTGCCACGCAGTGTCGAAATTTATTAACGAAAAAGGTGGACCGGATGCCTCCCATCTCCTACTCACAGGGAACCAGTCTGTCACCATCGAAGATCTGAAACTGTACACCAAACGTACCCAACCTTTGCCCGGCGCGCCGCTCGTTTTCTTGAACGCATGTGAGTCGGCGGAACTTTCCCCGTTGTTTTACGATGGATTTGTCCCGTACTTCATGCAAAAGGGTGCGCGCGGCGTGATCGGAACCGAGTGCGAAACGCCTGCTCTGTTCGGGGTCGTGTTTGCCAAACGTTTTTTTGACGAGTTTTTGAATGGGAAGCGTCTGGGTGAGGTCATGCTCGACCTCCGGCGAGAATTTCTCAACGAACATAACAATCCTCTCGGCCTGCTGTATGCTCTGTATGTGGATGGCGATACGGTGGTGGAGCCGGGATTGAATTTATCATTCTGACACGAATGTACACAAATTCCGCGAATTTGACGTTCGAAAAATCCATCCAATTCGTGTCAAAAAGCCAAAAAGGAATTTCCTATGTCTGACCAACCCGAACCTTCCCCCACTACCCCACCCAAACCATCCCGCCAGCCTGCCCTGACTATCTTCCGCGAATATTTCAGTTCCATCCTCGCCTTCGTCATCGTCGGCGCGTTTCTGCTGATGGTTGGTTTCACGCTGCCGGTGGCGTTCAACGGCACGGACGAGGCCCTCACCCGGGCCAAAGACCTGCTGACGCTAGTCAGCCCCTTCGCCGGGATGGTCATCGGCTATTACTTCAACAAAGCCACTTCCGACGCCCGCGCCGAGAATGCCGAAGAAAACGCAAAGGTGGCGACCGAAACTGCCCAGAAAGCCCAAATCGAACGTGAAAAAGCCGTCGAACAGGCACAAAAGAGCGAAAAGGAAATCAAAGAGATGCGGACCGACTTGCTCGAAATGTGGACCGCGGCCGAGGAAACGGTCAAACAAGTCCCCGGTGACACCGGCAGCCCCGCCACGCGCGGCCTGGGTACTCTGAGCGGCGAAGAAAGTAGTTCGGTTTCCGCGGGGAATAAAACCATGTGGAAATTGCAGGAGGCGTTGAAACGCGCCGAAAAGTGGAAGTAAAATTACCCCTTAAACATTAACCATTAGCAATTATCTATGACCACCAACACTTACCCCTCCCCCTCCCGCGTCCTTGTCATTTCCGCCCATCCCGACGACCCTGAATTCCCCGCTGCCGGCACCATTGCTTGTTGGGCCAGCCAGGGTGTCAAAGTCACGTACATCATCGTTACCGATGGTAGCAAAGGCTCCAGCGAACCCGGCATGACCAGCGAACAACTCATCCATATGCGCCAGGTCGAACAACGCGCAGCCGCTGCTGTCTTGGGTGTGGATGATGTTATTTTTCTCGGCTATGAAGATGGCCGCGTCGTCAACAATACCCGTCTCAAACGTGATCTCGTCCGCCAAATCCGCCTCCACCGCCCGGACGTGCTGATCACCCACGACCCGACTTCGCGGATTATCAACAACCAGCGCATCAACCACCCCGATCACCGCGCCGTGGGTGACGCCGCGCTCGATGCCGTCTTTCCACTCGCCCGCGACCGTCTCAACTTCCCCGAACACGAAGCCGAAGGGCTGGAGCCGTATAAAGTTCTCGACTTGTTCCTCACCGGCACAAACGAACCGAATCTGACCGTGGACATTACCGCCACGATAGACAAGAAGATCGCCGCCCTCCTGGAACACAAATCTCAAATCGGAGAACCCGAAAAACTCGAAGAGCGGATGCGCGACTTCGCCGCTCGCAACGCCGAAGGGACTTCGTTCCATTATGCGGAACGCTTCCGACGAGTACAACTGCCAGGATAACAAAACTTCATGACCGACCAACAAGTGATTTATTCTATGATACGCGTCGGGCGCGTCCATTCGCCGAACCGGCAAGTGCTCCGCGACATCTCCCTCGGCTTTTTTTACGGGGCGAAGATCGGCGTCCTCGGCCTGAACGGGGCAGGCAAATCCACCCTTCTCCACATCATGGCGGGAATAGACGAAGATTATATCGGGGAAACCGCTCTCTCCCCCGGCTACACCCGGGGTCTGCTCGAACAAGAACCCCAACTCGACCCGAACAAAGCGGTCAAACAAGTAGTGGAAGAAGCCGTCCAGGAAATTGTTGATTTGCTCGCCAAATTCGATGAAATCAACGAAAAATTCGCAGACCCCGACGCAGATTTCGACGCACTCCTCGAAGAACAGGGCAGAGTTCAAGAACTCCTCGACCACCACGACGCCTGGAACCTGGACAGCCGCCTGGAACTTGCCATGAGCGCGCTCCGCTGCCCACCTGGTGACACCCCCATCAACGTCCTGTCTGGGGGAGAACGCCGCCGCGTCGCCCTCACCCGCCTGCTCCTCACCAAACCGGACATCCTCCTCCTCGACGAACCCACCAACCACCTGGATGCCGAATCGGTTGCCTGGCTGGAGCGCCACCTAAAAAACTACTCTGGCACGGTCATCGCCGTCACCCACGACCGCTACTTCCTCGACAACGTCGCCGGGTGGATTCTGGAACTCGACCGGGGGTACGGCATCCCCTGGCGGGGAAACTACTCTTCCTGGCTCGAACAAAAACAGGAACGCATCCGCAAAGAAGAAAAATCCGAAAGCAAACGCCTCCGCACCCTCGAACGGGAACTCGAATGGATTCATATGTCCCCTAAAGCGCGCCAGAGCAAAGGCAAGGCTCGTGTTTCCGCTTATGAGAACCTGCTCAGCCATGAATACGAGCAGCGCCGCGAAGAGATGGAAATCTACGTCCCCCCCGGCCCGCGCCTGGGCAATGTGGTCATTGAACTGGAAAAAGTCTCCAAAAGCTACGATGACCGTGTCCTGATCGATGATCTCTCCCTCAGCATCCCGCCTGGCAGCATCGTCGGCGTGGTTGGGGGCAACGGCGCGGGCAAAACCACCCTCCTGCGCCTGATCACTGGGCAGGAAAAACCTGACAAAGGCACCATCCGTATCGGTGAAACGGTCAAACTGGCGTATGTAGATCAATCCCGCGAAACGCTCGACGGCGAGAAAACCGTCTGGGAAGAGATCAGCGGCGGGGCGGAACAACTCGACCTGGGTGGGCGCAAGCGCAACAGCCGCGCGTATGTCGCCAGTTTTAACTTTTTGGGCAGCGACCAGCAAAAGCTTGTCGGCGCGCTTTCCGGTGGGGAGCGCAACCGCGTCCACCTCGCCAAAGTGCTCAAACAGGGCGCAAACGTCATCCTGCTCGACGAACCCGCCAACGACCTCGACGTCAACACCCTGCGCGGGTTGGAAGACGCCCTCGAAGAATACGCCGGGTGCGCCGTCGTCGTCTCGCACGACCGCTGGTTCCTCGACCGCATCGCCACCCACATCCTGGCCTTTGAAGGAGACAGCCAGATCATCTGGTTTGAAGGCGGCTGGAGCGACTACGAAGCCGACCGCCGCAAACG
>DATDOR010000141.1:0-2373 GCA_035293165.1 Anaerolineales bacterium
ACTCACTTACTACCGTGAGCAAATTGAAATCGTCAAAGGACAAATCCAGTATTATGAACAATCTGCTGCTTTCTCAGCCATCAGTGTTGATGTGCTTGCAGACGCTGCTGTCCAACCCATCACCATTGGTGGATGGCAACCGGAGGGAGTTGCCAGAGAAGCTGTCCAAGCTCTCGTCAATACCCTGCAAGGGATCGCGAATGCAGGCATCTGGTTTGCCCTCTACGTCCTACCTGTCCTGATTACCATCTTCATTCCTCTCCGACTGATCTGGGCCGGAATCAAGCGCTGGAGGGTTCGGCGAAAAACTTCGACTGCTGTCGTTGCCGAATAACTTGCCCGCGCCTGACGGGAGGTGAGCATAAAATCCCTAAACTTCCACGAAATCCAAATACCCCTTGTATTCGTCAACGAAAGTGTGAACAATGAGATTCCCGAAAAAAAGGTGTGTTTGGGGGTGTACACCCCCAAACACACCTTTTTTTCGGGTGTTCATACTACTGTTGACCAAAACACCCCTCCTCTAAATATGAGGAGGGGTATCTTTTACATGAGAAAAGTGGCCGGGGCTTGTTATCCATAAATAATCGAAGGCAACCCAAACCGAGCAGGCAAAGAAGGATCATTAAAACTGATCACTTCACCAATCTGCCCGTCCTCAATCGTTACCACTTGAACCCCGGCGGCTTGATATTCATTTTCATTTGTGCGCTGATAAAAAGCAAAAGCGGGCTGTCCATTAGCTTGCGTCGGCAATAGTTTCCAACGGCCTGCGGCTTTCCCAGGAAACATTCCTGCCTCGCCAAAAACTGAAACGGCGACAAATGCACCAACTGCGGTCCGGCCCTGATACCAGGACGGAGAAGGGGGCATTAAAAGCGTAGCATTCTCTTTAAGCAAAGCCACCAGTCCGGCGATATCGGCAGTTTCCCAGGCCTTTACATATTTATCCAGCATTCTCCGAGTACGTTCGTCCGCTTGAACCATGTTATCTATCTCGCGGCCATGATACTGTTCTACCATTTTGACCCTTGCCCGGTGCAAGGCACTATGAGCTGCCGAAACTGTTGTATCAAGCAAATCTGCAACCTCGCTGGCACTCCAATCCAGGACATCCATCAAAATAAAAATTGACCGCTGCCGTGAAGGCAATGTCTGAAGCGCAGCCAAAAAAGCCAGAGAAATGGATTCCCGCGCCAGGTAGCGGGTTTCCGGACCGGTGATTGCTGAGAGGAGCCAGTCATCATGCGCCGGTTCAAGCCAGATAGGTTCCGTCGTGGGAGAGATGATCGGGCTAGAAGGATCTGAAGCTGATTGGAATGAGGAAGGTAAGTATCGCCGCGTCCGCCACTTGTCCAATTCGTCCAGGCAGGCATTCGTAGCGATTTTGTAAAGCCAGGATCGCAGCGAGGCCCGGCCCTCGTAAGTATTGAGCCGCCGCCACGCACGTAAATAGGTTTCCTGCACCAAATCCTCGGCTTCATGCCAAGACCCTAAAATTCGATAACAGTGAACCTGAAGCTCGTGGCGATACGGTTCTGTCAGTGCGCCGAATTCCTCTCGATCCCCATGCAAAGCTGCTCTGAGGCGCGCAGCCTCTCCTGGGTCGAGTCTCTGGATATACTCGGGTGGAAAATTTGTCATGACCAGTTTTCTCTGACTTAATAAGACGGCTCTTGGATGAAAATCTTTGCGGTTTTCGAGCCATTTTACTTTTTCGCGCACATTTTTGCTATTCGCTCCCGTCTTATATCATAGAAACCCAGTAACTGCTCAGTTTAAGGAACAAGAACATCCGGAAAAAAGGTGTGCGTGGGGGTGTACGCCCCCACGCACACCTTTTTTCCGGGACAATTCCATTTTGGGCTGAGCAGTTACGAGACCCATTTTCAAAGGAGATTGCTATGAATTATATTACTGTCGTACGAGGCAAATTAAGTGCCGCCAGCTTGGAAGAAGCGCAAAAGATGCATGATGGAACAGTAGACCATCTGTCCGCAATGACGCGCCCTATGGGTGCTACTGGGCATCACGCTTATCTGAATCCCCAGAATCCGATGGAATTTTTGGCCGTTGACCACTGGAACAACCTCGAAGGTCTTCAAAAGTTCATGGGCAACCCGGACGTTGCCGAGGCTTTTGGAAAACTTTTTGAAGGGATGCCAGACATTTCGATCTGGTCGGATTCCGGTTGGGCTTCATTCTCTGACTAAAGCCAACTGTCCAAGTTGAATATTCGAAAAGGCGTTCCCACGTTTCAGCGTGGGGACGCTTGTTTAAGGCATTCTATCTCCAATCAAATGCACTGGATTAAACATTTTTTGATTGAACTCTTTCACTCGATCCTTTCCTAACGCTAACAACTGCTCCTCC